>CBDUUM010000251.1:0-1522 GCA_965370445.1 uncultured Methanosarcinales archaeon | reverse complement strand
TCAAGATTTAAGGAGAATGAACACAAATTAAAATTGAGCAGCTAAACAAATACAATAGTTTTATACAACATTACACACCACCCTGTGAGATAGATACCCATGAGCAGCAAGTATGATTATAAAAAACTGGGCTTGATGGCAGGTCTTGAGATCCACCAGCAGCTTAACACAAAAGAGAAACTGTTCTGCGGCTGCCCGACAACCTTAAGAGATATAGAAGATTCCAACTTTGAGTTCTTCAGGTACCTGCGTCCCACCCGCAGCGAGATGGGGGAAATAGACCGGGCCGCTGCCGAAGAGGCAATGCTGACAAAACAATTCGTTTACAAAGCCTATGATACTACATGCCTGGTAGAAAATGACGAGGAGCCGCCCAGGGAGTTGAACCGGGAGGCACTGGACCTCACACTACAGATCGCTAAACTCATGAACATGGACCCGTTCGATGAGGTATTTACAATGCGTAAGATCGTCATAGACGGTTCCAATACATCCGGATTCCAGCGTACTGCCCTGGTATCCACAGGCGGATACATCGACACCACCCAGGGAAAGGTGGGTGTCGGTGTACTGTGCCTGGAAGAAGATGCTGCCCAGAAGGTGGGGGATAAGGTAGACAGTGTAATATATTCACTTGATAGACAAGGCATTCCACTTGTTGAGATCGGGACCGACCCTGATATTGTATCACCGGCCCATGCCAGGGAAGTGGCCGAGACCATAGGCATGCTGCTGCGCTCCACAGGCAGGGTCAAGCGTGGCCTTGGTACCATCAGGCAGGACGTGAACATCTCCATTGCCAGGGGCGCACGGGTGGAGATCAAAGGCGTGCAGGCCCTGGACCTTATCGAGACCATTGTGGAGCAGGAAGTAGAGCGGCAGGTCAATCTGCTTGACATTATGGAAAAACTGCGATCTGGTAATGCTTCTGTTCCAGGGGATATTGTCAATGTCACACACCTGTTCACCCAAACCCAGTCAAAGGTCATTAAAAAAGCACTGAAGCGCGGTGTTATACTGGCATTGAACCTGCCGGGTTTTGCAGGTCAAGTGGGCCGCGAGATACAGCCAGGGCGCAGGCTGGGTACCGAATTTTCAGATTATGCTAAAAAGTCAGGTGTTGGCGGGATATTCCATACAGATGAACTGCCTGCATACGGCATAACCGAACAGGAAGTGGATACCGTGCGCGAGGCAGTGGGTGCCAGGGACGGGGACTGTGTTATATTAGTTGCAGACCTGGAAGACAGGGCACAGGGAGCCCTGCAAATGGTGGTCGAGCGGGCACGTCTTGCACTGGAAGGCATTCCCGAAGAGACAAGGAGGGGACTGCCTGACGGTAACTCGGCATATATGAGACCTCTTCCAGGGGCGGCCAGGATGTATCCCGAGACTGATGTGCCCTCTGTAGTAGTGACCAGGGATATGCTGGATTCTATTGAACTGCCTGAACTGCTGCCTGAGCGTAAGGCCAGGTACATGGAAGAATTGGGACTGAACGAAGAACTGGCTGGAATTGTGG
>CBDUUM010000250.1:0-1526 GCA_965370445.1 uncultured Methanosarcinales archaeon | reverse complement strand
ATACATCACATTAATCCCAATCAGGAGAATAACGTAACATGTCATATATTTCAGAAGTGGACCCTACTATTGCAGAGGCGATAGAAAACGAACGTGAGCGGCAGGAATACAAGCTCAACCTGATAGCATCAGAGAATTATACAAGCCGGGCAGTCATGGAAGCCCAGGGCAGTATAATGACAAATAAATATGCAGAAGGCTATTCCGGCAAGCGGTACTACGGCGGATGCGAGTTCGTAGACGTAGCAGAAGACCTTGCAATAGAACGGGCAGCGGACCTGTTCGGTGCCGAGCATGTGAACGTCCAGCCCCATTCGGGTTCAGGTGCCAATATGGCCGTATATTTTGCAGTACTCAATCCCGGTGACACCATCCTTAGCATGGACCTGTCCCACGGCGGCCACTTATCCCACGGCAGTCCTGTGAACTTTTGCGGCAAGCTGTATAATATAGTGCCCTATGGTGTGAGCCGGGAGACCATGACAATTGATTACGATGAACTGATGCAGATGGCAAAGGAACACAAACCGAAGATGATAGTGGCAGGTGCCAGCGCTTACCCAAGAGAACTGGACTTTACCGCTTTCAGGGATATAGCCGAAGAGGTGGGTGCCTACCTGCTGGCAGACATTGCACATATTGCAGGCATGATAGTGGCAGGCGTACACCAGAGCCCCATCCCCCATGCTGATTTTGTGACCACTACCACACATAAGACCCTGCGCGGTCCCAGGGGGGGCATGATAATGTGTAAAGAAGAATATGGAAAGGACATTAACAGGAGTGTATTTCCAGGAATCCAGGGCGGCCCGCTCATGCACATAATTGCGGCCAAGGCTGTGGCATTCAAAGAGGCCCAGACCCGGGAGTTCAGGGATTACCAGGCGCAGATAGTGGTCAATGCAAAAAAAATGGCAGCAGACCTGATGAATATGGGGCACAATATTGTCTCGGACGGTACAGATACACATTTAATGCTGGTTGACCTGACCAAACCCGGTATTACAGGCAAGGAAGCAGAAGCAGCCCTTAGCAGGGCCGGTATCATAGCAAATAAGAATACCATACCCTTTGAGACCCGCAGTCCATTTGTAACCAGTGGTATCAGGCTGGGAACGCCTGCAATCACCACCAGGGGAATGAAGGAAAACCAGATACAGATAATTTCAGAGAACATCGATAACGTGTTGAAACATATAGATGATGAGAACACACTCACTACAGTAAAGCAGAATATGAAGAAGTTGTGCGGACAATTCCCAATCTATCCTATCTATACATGAGGTATATGGTGGTATGTGGTAAGAATGGAATCCGGTAATAAGCTAATAGACGGACGTGCCCTGGCAAAGAAAATAGAGCAGGAGGTTGCTAAAGGGGTAGCTAAACTAAAAAGTTCAAAAGGCATCACTCCGGGCCTGGCCACCATACTGGTTGGCGACGATGAGGCCTCCAGAATGTATGTGAGGTTAAAACATAAGGCCTGTGAACGGGCGGGCGTCCATGCAGAGGACCATACCCTGCCT
>CBDUUM010000249.1:0-1545 GCA_965370445.1 uncultured Methanosarcinales archaeon | reverse complement strand
CCCGCCTGTCCATCAGGCCATCGGCAGCGAATCCTTCCAGTTCTTTTACAGTCTCTTCATCGATACTTGCCCCACCGCGCCTGAACTTTGTATGAAATTCACCCTCAAGGAGATAGCATTCTTCTATCAACTTGATGTGTCTGCCCAGCAAATTTGAAATGTCTGCCTTAAACCCAACAAAGAGATACGCTGGCCGTTCCATGATCTCGCCCGGTTTTAATGTGAACAGGTTATAGAAAAACAGGAACAAAGGTACCACTACGGTCAGCAGGACTGAATTCCCGAATACGCTAAAAGCGAAAAGATCGATAAGGGGCATGCCATTCAACGGCATTACAAGTCCGAACATTTCAATTGTCGGATAAACGGGTATGATAATGGCCAGGACGATCAGGCTCTTGGCATCGGCTCCTCCAAAAGCACCGAACTGGAATAAGATATAGACAAATACGAATATTACACCTGCTGAAAACAAAAGCCTGACCAGGGCAGGTATCCCACCGTTTATAATATCATATGTAACAAAAATGATTGCCCCTGCCAGCATTACCTTCCATACCCGGTTAGATACACGCCTTGTCAGGATATCCGTATAGCAGGAATACAATAGAAATGGAGTACAATAAAGCACTTTCAACAAGTCGATAAAAACCATTGTATCTACCATTTTATTTTTAGATTATATCAATAATACGCATCAGTGGGTAATCCATTGATCGGTCGTATTTCAGTCCCACTGTTGCAGTTGTGCCGCCAAAAGTGATCCTGGCCTCCACTTCCAGCATCCGGCCTTCCAGTTCGCAGTACCTGAACTTCTCACCAGTCCTGCTGGTGACCATGTCCCTGTCTATCGTTACCGATATTTCTTCAACATAGGGCTGCACTGATATGCTTTCCTTTATGGCCTGCTCCAGGCTATCAATAGTGCTGATATTCACTGGAGCGCCTGTGAACTGGTGATAGAGGGCACCCAATTTGATGCCTGCTTCAAATAATGCGTTGTCCCTTTCAGTTATGACCATGGTTAACAACTTACAAGTGAAAATATAAACCATTTGCTGTTTAATACCAAGAAAATACTCACTTCATTCGCATTTTCTAAGCCTATAGGAAAGTATATACATTCCTATACGTCAAGAAATGTTATAAGTGATTCACTTAATAGAGATTGAATATTAATTGGAGAAAAGTATAATGGTGCATCTTTTTGTCGCTGAAGATACAAAGTTGATAAAGAAATTCCTTAAACACCGATTTTCGTCAGCCTTTTATATTCCAAAATGAATCCACCTTATTTCCACAAAATAATCTCGTACGATAGCGTATTTCAATAATAATAAACACAGATTATGTTCCATTCATGGAACATAAAATTCTTAATTTTCAACTATAAACTTACATACCTGAGCAATTATGGTCTAGAAATCAACCTAAAACAGCCATTTTACCCCAAAAATATGATGAGGAATACGTTTTAACAATAAATTATAAATATTATAAGTTCCATAATTAATACATATGACTGAAGAGCCTGATTTCAATCCA
>CBDUUM010000248.1:0-1559 GCA_965370445.1 uncultured Methanosarcinales archaeon | reverse complement strand
CTCTCCATACCCTGGACATTATGCACATCCCTCTTCATAAATATAGTAGCACCCAGCAAGTACAGTTTAGGAAAAATCCCAAGCATCTCAGGGCTGGGCTGTGCAAACCCCGGCGGCGAGCCTGACAGGTCGAACATATCCACCAGCTCCAGTTCCATAGGAGCATTACACCTTTCCGTACAACTCGGAGGTATTTCACCAAAGAACCTGGCAGTATGGCAGGAACGGGCATACGACACTGCAATAAATTCAGCATGTCCGGCTACAGGCAGTCCGGTCCTCAGCGCAGCCTCAACCGTCCTCAATTCCAGGTCGGTCTCAAGAGCCGATACACCCATATCCCTGAAAAATCCCAGTGTCCTGCTGTAGTTAAGATTGGTCTGCAAAAATGCATCCTTCACCTCTTCAGACTCATCCCGCAGCAAATGGTCCACCCACGGACATGCCTCGGACGTATGCACAATACCCCGCCCGGCCACTACAGCACTAAAACCATCCAGCTCCCCATCCCGGTCCAAAGAGTACAACACGCCCACATCATTGACCACCAGCCTTACACCACGCGGCAGCCCCCTGATAAAGTCCAGCACCCTGTCATAATGTTTCTGCGGTGTGATAGGCGTGACCACTGCCAGGTCATCCACCTGTGAAGCAATCTCAGCCACCTGCTGAGGACTGGGTAACTTATGGACACAGCACTCGCTTCCAATACCCACATTCAACCCGAGCTCCCTTGAGAGCTCAAGAACCAGTCCGATCTTTGCTGTATCAGCAGTCCGTATCTCTATCACTTTTTAACCTCTGAATAATCTCAAAATAATCTCTGAATAACCTCTGAACAACCACTAAATATATGAATCATTGATGGGCGTTTTCAGGTACTTGCACCTGTCCTGGTCGCACAGCATCATCCAGAAAGGTATCTCCTCCAGCACCCATGCTTTTATCTCGCCCGGCATTGCACCGTCCTTGACCATATCAATAGCACGGCGGTAGGTCTGGATTATGGTTCGTATCATCTCAGGGTTCATACACCTGCCCACCACCTTCAGGGCAGATACTCCGGCATCCATCAAATCCCCTATACTGCACAGTGAACAGTCCGTTCCCGCATCCAGGATATTGTGCAGCCTGCCATCCTCTGACACCCTGTAATTCGCCCTGCACGGCAGTCCCAGGCTGATGGCCTCGTCAGCATTATGGATCAGGTGGCAGGTGCCGTTGATGTTGGAACACCCGAACTGCCCGAACAATTCCAGCTCTATTCCCAGGCCAGATAGCTGGCGTATCTCGTCTATGGTTATCTTGAACGGAAGGACTACTTTGGCTACTCCCATGCCCTTAAGCATCTCTAACTGCCCCCTGTTGAAATTATTAAGCAGCACACTGGCATGTATCGGAATCCCCAGGTCCATTTCATGCACCAATGCCAGGGCACCGAACTCGCCCACGATCAGTGCGTCTACCCCGGCATCCACGCCCCGCATCACGTGCTCAATGTACATCTCCTCAAGTGTATCAGCCATAAATGGGGTATTAACAGTATAATCCACAAGCAC
>CBDUUM010000247.1:0-1580 GCA_965370445.1 uncultured Methanosarcinales archaeon | reverse complement strand
ATCCAATCCTGTATATCCTGTAAATCCTGTCAAAAGATTTGATTGAAACTAAGAAAATTACCTGTATCGATATCGAAATGCGTTTATGATTTCCTATACTTTAAAAAAAGAAATGAACCAGGTATCACAATTAATTCTATGATACCCGGTCTATCGTGGATTAATACTTTGAAGGTGAATGGGCCTCACCATGGCATCCTATACATTCATCCACATCCAATCCTGTTAACTGCGCATGGACCCCTTCATGGCAATTTGCGCATGGACTTACTTGAAGGTGTTCCTGATGGCATTTTACACAATTAATGCCTGAATGTTTGGAAGGCTTATCCTGGAATTCCTGTGCCACATTAGAATGGCATTCAGTACATAGTTCATTTGCCGTGTCAGAACCGAAACTGACTTCCTTAGGCGTATGTCCCTGGTGACATTGTGTGCAGTCTTTGTTGACGATATTTCCACTGTGGTCAATCCCTTCATGACAGTCAAGGCAATCCGGTTGGCTCTTGTGTTCTACATGACAGTCGTAGCAACTACCAGAAAGATCCGAATGCCTACCACCCTCGGTTTTCAGATCATTGTATTCCTCACTATGGCATTTGACACAGCCATCATCAGTCAGGATAGAATGGCTTTCATGGCAGTCTTCACAAGGTGTGCCCTCAATATTTATTCTACCTTCTAATTGATGATAACTCCCGTGACATAAACTGCAATCCGAATACATAGGTTCTCCACCAAACTCGTGACACCTATCGCATTCACTTGGTATCATTTCTTTATGAACACTAAAAGCGGCCATGGCTTCAGGATGGCATCCTACATCCACACATCCCGTTTCCATAGGATCCACAGATTCATGCATACTTAAGATGGAATCCTCAGTATGGCATCCACCGCAGTATTCCATCTCTATATCCTGATGCAAATGGGTCGGTTTCGCAATACTATATATCAAAAATATAAGTGCCATAACAGCTAACACTGTAACGATTTCTTTTCTCATACACTAATCCACCTTAAATTCATGCTAATCATTATTTTAAATCAATAAAGTATAATTCCGTATACCTGCAATACACTTCCAAGAAAAAACAATTAATGTATTTCAATATAAATATATCGATATGGTCTGCGGCTGAAAAATAAAGTCCCGCCTCCCAGATTCGAACCGGGGGCATCGCGGTTACTGCGCGTGTGCACATTTACGTGTGCATGATCGAACTACAGCCGCGCACTCTAACCAGGCTGAGTTAAGGCGGGATAATGGAATATAAGCAAGTCTCAGCCATCCGGTGGCATTCAGGATATGCACGATAATACTTATCCTTTTCGTTGATAGCTGCTGGATATCACCATTGCCCGATATCTTAGGTAAAGTACTACAGAGTAATTAGCGCAGTTGTATGAAATCAGTGCTGAGGTTCTTTACCTTGTATCTCAAACAATCCTTGAAATCATCACCCTCAAAATCACATGGCTGCAAGTCATTCGCAGCACATTTTTGGTGGGAATACATCGTACAATCTTCTTTCATATGATCAAAACCCCGGGTTTTATTGATACCTTGATTTCATACA
>CBDUUM010000246.1:0-1590 GCA_965370445.1 uncultured Methanosarcinales archaeon | reverse complement strand
ATCTGGTCACTACTGTCTTCAAAGCAAAGGATATCCGGACCGCTGAAGCTGCCAAAGTAATAGAGAACATCCAGAGGGACCTGAACATTGCATTGATGAATGAACTGGCCCTGATCTTCGGCAGGATGAACATTGACATTATGGATGTGATCGAGGCGGCGGCTACCAAGTGGAATTTTAATGTGTACTATCCGGGTGCGGGTGTGGGCGGGCACTGTTTGCCTGTAGATCCTTATTATCTTGTGAAGAAGGCTGAGGAGCTGGGGTATCATTCGAAGGTTATTACTGCGGGCAGGGCTGTGAATGATCATATGCCGCTGCATGTGTTCGACCAGAGTTGCGCCTCTGGGAGTTTGGGGTGAGGTTTATGGGTGGGAAAGTATGATGATGAAATGTACAAATTGGAACTGTAAATAACGTTATCGGAACCTAATTATAGGTTATTTTTTTATGACAATAATAAATAAAATCATTTGGAAAGAAACTTTTATTAAGAAAATAGAGGGTAAACACCACCTCACCATATTCGAGGTGGAGGAAATTCTGCATGGCAAAAAGAAAGTTTATCGTATTGCAAAAGGTGATGTTAATGGTGAAGATGTGTACATGGCGTTGGGAAAAACCAGCGCTGGGCGATATCTTTCTGTATTCTTCATCTTAAAAAAGAATCGCAATGTGCTACCTATTAGTGCACGTGATATGGACAATAAAGAAAGGAGGAAATATAGACATGGATGAAAAAAAGAACACAATTCCAGAGCACTTCAATATTGCTGAAGAAGCAGGTGAGTTTTGGGACTCCCACTCTGCGGCTGATTACTGGAATGAAATGGAAGAGACGGAAATTGAATTTGACATCCAGAGGCGCACATTTTTAGTGCCAGTGGATGGTCGGATTTACCAGCTCGCAAAGAAACAGGCAGAAGCGAAACACAGCACAGTGGAGCAAGTAATCAACACTCTATTGGATCGTGAGCTCGTTGAAGCATAGTAGTGTCCAGAGTAGCAAAAGACAAGACAATCGGTGAGATTGATAAGGTGGAATGAAATGATCCCAGTATGCGTCCCATTGTTGGGAGAAAAAGAACTCGAATATGCCACTGACTGCATCAAGACGAATTGGACGATTATCTGAAGGTGAGAATCACATGAAAGGTATTATCCTCGCAGGCGGCACTGGCTCCCGTCTCTAGCCTCATCCACTCCCCGGCTCATGGCCAGCAGATATACTCACACACTCATCCAGCGTACAATTCCTTCATTCTCTACCCTCAGAAACCATGCCTCATGAACCACCACGGCTGGCTACACCCTGCCGCCCTTACAGGCAGCGGGTGCAGGGCTGGCCTATAGAATAACTATTCTCCGAACCCAGGCTACTCGAAACCACAGGGCTGGCTGCTGGTCAGGCGCACAGGGGGGCAGCAGGTGGAGTGCAGCTAAAGTGTCGTTTTAGCATGAAAAGCACTCACCGCAAAGTTCGCGAAGAGCGCAAAGACATTGTTACCTTAACTTCGCGTACTTTGCGTGCTTTGCGGTGCAATATCACTTAAATTATATATTTCTACAGCTGTCGGCTGCGACTACCAC
>CBDUUM010000245.1:0-1592 GCA_965370445.1 uncultured Methanosarcinales archaeon | reverse complement strand
AAATCCTGGAATGCTACCTTGAAGCAGGCAGGATTGCCTCCAGTGTCAGGAAACAGACACTGAACACAGTAGAAGAGGGGGGACGGTTACTGGATACAGCCGAATATGCCGAGGAACTTACCAGGCAGATGGGAGGTGAGGTAGCTTTTCCATGTAACATCTCCATCAATGAGATCGCATCCCATTATACACCATTGAAGGGAGATAGTAAATTTGCATCAGGAGACTTAGTCAAGATCGACATAGGCGTACATATTAACGGTTATATTGCTGATACGGCAGACACCATTGAGGTAGATACTAATAACAACCTGGTACTTGTTGAAGCTGCACGGGAAGCCTTAAATGCGGCTGTCAATGAGATACAGGAAGGTGTCAATACCAAATACCTTGGCAAGGTTATAGAAAATGTTATTAAGTCCTATAACTGCTTTCCAATGACTGATCTAACAGGTCATAGTATGGAAAGGTACATAATTCACAGCGGCGTTAATATCCCGAATTATGGGAGTGCAAGCTTCGGGAATGTACTTCATGCAGGGGATGTGGTGGCAGTGGAGCCTTTCACTACAAAGGGTCGTGGCAAGACCAGGCTGGGAGAAGCAAGGATATACAGCCTGGTAGGCAGTAAGGATCCTAAAAACCTGTTATACCAAAAACTGTTGTCACAGTTCAATACTCTTCCCTTTACCACACGATGGATGGACGAGCCTGACAAACTTGATAAGATGATGACTAAATTGCATAAGTATCCTGTCCTGATAGAATCAGGAAAATGTCCGGTGGCCCAGGCTGAACATACTGTTATTGTTGAAGATAAGGGTTGCAGGGTAATAACCGCATAACATCTGATTTTTTTTGATATACTGACTGATAACCGATTGCAGTATCATTACTATTAATGGCTATCGGCCGGATGTATAGTCCTATAATTAGTTCGTATTGAAGTAAGGGCATATTATTGAAACCTTAATTATTTTTGAACGAACATTCTGCTAAATATTATACTCATGTAGTTGAGCCAAATGAGGAAGATTGTAAAGCAATGGAGTTACAGATTTGATAATTTTGTCCCAAGGCCCGAACATCAAAAAATATATATAAGATTAGATAACCACTATAACAAGCACAAGTAAATTTGTATTAACTCAAGTAAATCTGTATTAACACAGATAGGATAATTACTATGAGATACCTGAAGATGCCCTCAACTGCGGCCAACACCCGCGGAGACTCAATACGAACCATGCACACAACGTGCAAAGCAACCAAGCATATCCCACTTATGGCGAGATCATCTATGCCCCGTAGGATGAACGATCAGGTGAAGCACACCTGCACTATCAGGAGTTCAATTTATCCTATCAAATTCAGGCATATCGATGGTGCCACGCTTGCCATAAGACGTGTTTCACTTTTGTTCACCCCATGCCATGCAGTTGAAGGTGATATGGATCAAACGATGACTTGATAATATTTTTAAAGTATTGAAATAAATAAATTATAAATAAATGAGATGAATAAAAGAAGTTGGATGAAAAAAGAAGTACAAAGGTGATAAAAAATATGCATATATCAGATGGTGTTCTATC
>CBDUUM010000244.1:0-1627 GCA_965370445.1 uncultured Methanosarcinales archaeon | reverse complement strand
CAGGTGCTGTTGTCACTGCAAAACGGCAGGGTGGATGATTTTTCCTATGCTGTGGGTGGTGCCCAGATGGATTATCTGGTGAACGAGACACTGGGTCCCGATGCAGTGGATTCGGGTATTTACCTGGCTGGCAAGGAGCTTGTGGCGGGACGGGAGTTGAAACACAAGACCTTTGCAGACCTTGCCAGCGAGTCTGTGGCGTCCCAGTTCACTATATACCACGACGGCAGTTCTGTGAAGCTGAACCTGCTGACCGACGAGTACAGGGGCAACCTGGATGTACAGATGCAGGATTACCTTGACATGCAGATAGGTGAGAGATATAATTACAATGTCTCTGTAGTATGGCGGCCGTTTCGGGATGTGCCCATCGGAGGTGAGACGCATGTGGGACGGCCGGTGCCAGATACTGCTTATGTGGAAAGTACCTGGATCACCATGCCGTATCATACTGAATTTACCAGGTGTCATGTGGAGGCGCTGATTACCGGGGAGCTGGAGGCTGTCGGTCTTGACCTGGAGAATGCCAGTGAGGTGCCAAGGGAGGAGACTGAAGAGCTGATCGCGGGGCATATCAATGATGCAATAAACAGGACCGTGGATGATGCAGTAGGGACGATTGTTGAGATGACAGTTGAAGACACTATCGAACGGGCGCAGACTGCCATAAACCAGCAGGTGGATAATGTGGTACCGGGTAACAATTCAGGTATTAGTGACATTATTATAGATGAGGTACTGGCTGAATTGAGGAATGACCCGGCATTTATCGAGGATGCCAGCCTGGAACTCAGCGGGCAGATCACGGAGTACATGCAGGAAGTGGCCAGGGAGGAAGTGCATGCGGTGACTGCCGGAGAGGTGGATGCGCTGGCGTCTGACATTACTGATCAGTATGTGAGCAATGCTGCTACGGTTGAGGAGATAAAGGGTGAGGTGCTGGATTATGTGTTCGCGAGGATCGATATCAGCAGGGCAAGGATGACGCTGGCGTTGTGGGATAGGAATTGGTGATGGTTTCGTTTGTTTTCTTATTCTATCATTTACAATCACGGAACAGGATGTCACAGGTCTGCTGGTTCAAGACGTATTAAAAACTTGTGATTAACATAAGATGGATTATGATAATTTGGTTTATGCTGAAAACTTTAAGTAAAATCTGAGCAAATAATTAATGTTGTGGTTGAGAAATTATTGATGAAGAGAACGTAAACCAGACAATTTTAGAATACGCTGAGAATAAATATGGCGAACCGTCGGAGATGTTGTTCCAGAAGTACATTGATGAGTTTCCCGAAAAAGATTGGGAATTGCCCGATGAAACATGGTATAACAATTTTCTAGCATGGCTTTTGTTTGAAAAAGTGCTTCCGGAAACAGGCATGACCATTGCAGAAGAATTTGTGGAAAACACACCTGATCTGAGTCCTGAGATGAAAGAGAAAGTTCTGCAAATAAAAAATATTATCCGCTCCAAGTTTATCGTTATTTCAAAAAGGGGTTTGATTTTAAAGATCAAGGATATGAAAAGAAACGATATCTATAAAGTAAAATTATGCAGTCCACACCCTGTGCATGCGTGATCGGTTAAGGCATACTATCGACAATTATATTACAGGTCACCACA
>CBDUUM010000243.1:0-1674 GCA_965370445.1 uncultured Methanosarcinales archaeon | reverse complement strand
ATGTTTTTATCCTGTTTCGTCTTGTCCTGTCATGTTCTATCCTGTCTATCCTGTCTATCCTGTCAATCCCGTCAATCCTGTCAATCCTGTCAATCCTGTCCAGTCCAATTTACCCATTTAAAAGGTCTGCTGCCCTTACAAGTGGCAGCAATTCCACATCCATATATTCCAGTCCTGCTGATGCGCCTTCGTCCCTGTCCACTACCGTGATCACCATATTCACAACCGACCCCTCATCCCTCAGGTCCTTAATGGCCTCAATCACCGAACCGCCGGTGGTGGTCACATCCTCAAGCATAAGCAGTTCCCTGCCCGCCACATCCCCGATAAACCGCCCGCCAGTGCCGTGTTCTTTTAAGGACTTCCTGATTATCACCAGGGGCAGGCCGGATTTCAGTGAAACTGCGGTTGCCAGGGGAATTCCTCCAACTGCAACACCACCGATGGCCTCTGCACAGATATGTCGCTCCTTCATGATGCCAACGATGCGGTTTGCAATCAGTTCCAGTGTGGCAGGGTCGGTGATGGCCTTCTTGATGTCAACATAATACGTACTCTTCCTGCCGGATGCCAGTGTAAAGTCCCCGAACTTCACTGCCCCGCAGTTCTTTAATGCCTGAATCAGTTCTTTATCCATTCTTTTCACTACCAGGGTTCTTTCTTGACCTTAATGAGATATCCAAATATGTTCGTGGCCAGATGCAGCAAGGGCGTGGCCACCAGTACTGTTATAATGATCCAGAAGCTGAAATATGTATTGAACCAGTATGCTGCGAATATGTATGTCAGCACCCAGGCACCCAGCACAAAATCAAGCTGGTCCGCCACTGGGAACATGGCACCCCGTTCAAGGTCCAGGCGCCGTTTGATAAAACTCTCTGCGCTATCACCCAGCAGCGCACCAAAGGCCATCAGGAACACTATGTATAATGTGCTGAGTGAGTATGCACCCAGCACACCTCCGAACAACGGCCAGTTATCAAGTACTCCTGATGCCATGAGACGGGGTGCAAGTCCGATCTGGATAAGCCCGATCACGATTCCGCAGGCGGTCCCGGCTGCAAGTCCCCTTATTGTCTTGCCGTTCCCCAGTATCCGCTTGCCGTCAGGGAAATACTTTCCCAGGTCCATCGGGGTACCTCCCCCGAACACTGCAGCCATAGGGTTTGCGATATAAGCAGGCAGCATAAGCCAGATGGATGCAGCCAGGATATCGATCAGGGTCATGCTATCTTAATGCTCATTTTTAGTGTTAAAAGTATTGAATCAGATGTCAGACTGTGAACGGTATACGTTCGATCCTGCCAGAGTCCAGGTTTTTGAACTCCACGCCTCCGGGCACGCCCAGTATCTCGACTCCGCCAAATTCGTCCACTCCGCACAGTATGTCCTGTTCGGGATGGGTGCCCGGTGTGATCTCACAACTGATGCGGGTGCGGCTGCCAATAGAAACAACGATCTTGAGCCGCTTTGAAGCGGGGTGGTGCTTGGGCAGTACAATAAGCGGTGTGCCTACTTCCCGTAACATGTAAAGCACACATTTTATACCATTTATCGTGGTCTCTTTTGTATCAAAACCGGATGAGACCAGCAGGTCGTCAGGCTCAAGCCCTAGTACAATCTCCTCATCTTCAGTATCAAGGAAAAAAAGGTTTCTTGTTCCGGCTTTTACAA
>CBDUUM010000242.1:0-1678 GCA_965370445.1 uncultured Methanosarcinales archaeon | reverse complement strand
TGGACCTGCTGGTAAAAAGCGGTGCCAGGGTAACAATTGCAGGTAATAATGCAGCACTTGGACTGGTCCGAACGGCTGATCCTGGCAAATATTATATCAAGGATACGGCCGACCTTGATGCTACTATCGGCGGTCTGGCCGAAAAGAGGGTTGATGCCGATATCTGTTATGTGTTCATCCATAACGATGCAGGGGTGTCGTATCTTGCCACGGCAGCCGCACTAATAAGCGGTGAGGCCGTGGGTATAATATTCGGGAACAATGCCAGGACCCTGGCACAACAGTGTGATGATGCAGGCTTAGAACATATCTGGGCCAGGGCTGTGCATAATCCAAAACCAATAATATCAAAAGTAAATATGGAGGTGGAACGTTGGGCTGCATCGAAGAGTTGAATTATGAGATTCTACTATCCAAGGTAAGATTCAAGGAATGCTCGACATTCATCAGCTCAAACTATGATGAATATTACCAGGTCCAGCCCGGGTATCATATGATGAATGTGTTCATTATAGGTGTTCCCCCAATCTATGTGGCAGTAGACGGCGATAATATCATATTTCCATATACAAAGCCATGTCACGGTACCTTCGTGCTCACAATTGCTAGTCCCGAAGAAGTGGAGAAGATCAAAAAAACGGGCAAACTTGTAAAGTAAAACGTCTATATACTGGTATAAGTCGAATGTTTTAGTGCCCACCTGATAAATCCGGGTGTGGGAAATTCATGTATGGTCGTGGCGATTATCATACCCTTTCCGTACTTGATCTCTACTAATACTGCTTCATTTAAATCATTGACCAAAATACATTCACCATCTGCCGAGCAAAAGAAACCATCGCATTCCAGTGATGTGTCACCTGCTAAAAGCGATACATCGCTCTGGCAGCGCGGGGACAGTTCAACAGGACCATATCGCTGGGTATATTCAAGGTTGACTGGCAGCCATTCATAATTATGGGATTCTGTCAGGGCACCGTAGACCAGCAGCATGCCCCCGTTTTTAATAAATTTCTCTATCCTGTGATTGCTGCGCATCAGGGAGGATAGTGTGCTGGAATAATCTGGATTGGCAAAACCGGTTGGTATGATCAATAGTTTGAATTCAGGTAAAAATGGTGTGCCAAGAGATGCAGGATGTATTAACTTGCAATCAAAACCGTGCTCAGTAAAAAACTTTTCAAAAAGCAGCTTTGTATCCCACAGCAGTCCGATATCTGTCATAACAATATACATTATCCACCGGATGCAAATAATTTTCTTATTGCATTTGACAGATAACACTACATACTTGTGTTGTTGAAGGAAACATATATGAATAGTGGGGTAGTATGCAGGTTATAAAATATAGGTGCATAAAAATGGGAATCAGACCAAGTTATATCAAGACTCTTGCAATCCAATTATTAAATGAAAAAGGCGACCTGTTCACTGGTGATTTTGAGGATAATAAACCTCTTGTCACCCAGTTCACTAATGTTCGGAGCAAGGTTATAAGGAACCGGATTGCCGGATACATCACAAGGAAGAAGAACCGACAGGCAAAATAATATTATCATATGGGTGATCCTGCTATGCTGGATGGCGTACTGGCTGCAATGATAACACCTTTTACTCCTGATGACAGGATTGACAACGAGGGGATGCAGTCCAACCTGGATTTCCTGGTGGAGGGGGG
>CBDUUM010000241.1:0-1701 GCA_965370445.1 uncultured Methanosarcinales archaeon | reverse complement strand
TCATCCGATTGTAAGGATTCTGGTTCCTGGCTGTCATTTTCGTCATCAGTATCCGTAGCATCATCTATTACTGATCGATAATCACTCATAATCCGTGTATCTTTAAAGGGCTTCAATTTCTCATCTAAATTTTGTTCATCTTCACCCTTTTTTGTGTCATTCATATTCCACTCATCCCGCCAAAATATTTTTAAATATTTTCAATCCTTTTCATCTATGTTACATATTATGCTAAATTAATAGGTCAAATTGTTACATATATATTGATAGGTAATATGTTAAATTTTTTCATCTTCTATTTAGAGATTATTAACTACTTATAAGTAACGATAATTATAATATTAAATCCTTATGCCTAATAATCTACATTTAGCATGTAGGGAACTCATTCTTCAGATTATACAGGGAAATATCGATTCTGAACTGGAATTGAACAGACAAAAAAAGACTGTGAGTGCAAAATATAAGTTTAACGGGTTGCCGAGCAATGCCGAAATCCTTGCCAGGGCCCTTCCTGAAGAATATGGTAAGGTCATTGAAATGCTGCAGCTCAAACCTGTGCGGACCATATCGGGCGTGGCTGTAATAGCGGTTATGACTTCTCCTGCGCCTTGTCCTCACGGCGTCTGCCTGCCATGCCCTGGCGGTCCTGATTCAGAATATATATCGCCCCAGAGCTATATGGGAGAGGAACCTGCTGCAAAAAGGGGAATACGACATGACTTTGACCCTTATTTGCAGGTTGCAGGGCGGCTGGAACAGCTTACACAGATAGGTCATCCTGTGGATAAGGCCGAACTTATTGTAATGGGCGGGAGTTTCACTTCCAGGAGCCTGTGTTACCAGGAATGGTTTGTCAGGCGTTGCATTGAGGCCATGAACGATTTCGGGGTACGGCCCGATGTTGGTAAGTTCAAATATATTGATGACGTGCAGACCGAAAATGAAAGCGCTGTAGTACGGAATGTGGGCATTACCTTTGAGACGCGCCCGGACTGGGCAACCAGGGATGAAGTGGATCAGATGCTGCGTCTGGGAGGAACCAAGGTTGAGATCGGCGTGCAGAGTACCTATGATTTTATCCTGGGCAGGATCAACCGGGGGCACGGGGTTTATGAAACTGAATTAGCCAACAGGGTGCTGAGGGATTCGGGATTTAAGGTTGGTTTTCATATGATGCCCGGCCTCCCTGGTTCATCTCCGGATATGGACTTTCGAATGTTTGGGAGATTGTTTGAGGATGAGCGGTTCATGCCCGATTACCTGAAGATATATCCCACACTTGTCACGCCAGGGACCGGATTGCATGAGTTGTGGGATTCGGGTGGATATCGTGCACTGGAAGTTGAGGAGGCGGTTGAACTGATCGCGAATATAAAGGCCCTGCTGCCTCCCTGGGTCAGGCTGCAGCGGGTGCAGCGTGATATTCCTGCGTGGCAGATCCAGGCAGGTGTGACAAAAAGCAACCTGAGACAACTGGCAGGGGAAAGACTTGCCGAACAAGGAGGGAAATGCCATTGTATCCGGTGCCGTGAGGCGGGTCATAAGGGTCTCAAGGGTATCAAGCCCGAACATGTGGAGATGATATCCTGCTCATACCGTTCATGCGGCGGGGATGAGCATTTCATATCATTCGAGGATACCGAACATGATGTGCTGGTAGGGTTTATCAGGTTGAGGTTTCCCGGTGCTCCGCACAGG
>CBDUUM010000240.1:0-1716 GCA_965370445.1 uncultured Methanosarcinales archaeon | reverse complement strand
TGGCTTCTGCACTTATGAAGATCAGCGGCGTCATGCCCAGGATACCAAAAGACGATCTGAGAAAGGTTGAGGGCATGAATGCCTTCTTCATAATCCCTGCACTGTCAGGCTCGTCTGTCATGAAACTGTTCTCAACCCATCCATCTGTGGAGAAACGTATTGCTGCACTTGAAAAATTAGAAAAAGAGCTGGAATTTTAATGGGATTCCTGGATGCTATACTGGGGAAGAGTAAACTTCCCAAAGCCAAGGTGGATAAGCTATTTGCCATTTCCACAGCCAGCATTACCCTGGATGTTAACCTGGGACTGAAACCTGTCGGGTCCGCAGGTATCTGTTTCAAAGCTATGGAATCATCCAGGTATGCTGCAGCACGTCTGGAAATCGAGGAACTGCTCCAATATAGCTGCAAGGAAACAGGTACTGAGTACAAGGTGCAGAAAGATGAATTCAATTATTTGTGGGTGATACTGAAAGACCCGGATTTTGAAGACCTGGTAACCAACATCCATCTTATCTCACAGACCCTGATCGAGCATGGGTTCAGTGAACAGCTTTTATGTGCCATCTACCGATTCCAGGGTGAAGACACGGTCTACTGGATATATAATTATAAGCAAGGAGCTTATTATCCATTCGCGCCCAAAGGAAACCACCAGAGGGATAACACACTGGAATTCAGGCTCAGGTCGGTCATGGAAAGCGAACTTCCCATAGAAAAAAATGTGGAAAAATGGTACCCCCTCTGGGGAATACCAATATAATCCAACTAATTAATCTTCGATAAGACCTTCCCCTTTAAATATCCCGGCAGCTTCTTTTAGGGTCAGGTCTCCGGGCGGTACAATGATGTCGGATTCCACGATCTCGGCATCATCCAGGGGCTTGCCATTTTCCTTTATCATGGCAATAAGTTTACCCAGCTCTTTTTTGAAATCACTTTCATTTTCTTGAGCTACGTAATCCACGATCCGGTTGTCAATGACATTCAGTTCGTCAAGCAAACTGCTGGACACCTGAAACTGTCCCTCTTCCATTATCCTGACAATCATTTGCCTACCTCCTCCTTTAGCGATTCGAGTTCTGATTCAACATTACTGGTGGCACTGATCTTAGCAAGCTCCTTTTCGATATCGTCCTCCCCTCCGGTAAAGTCTTCCAGTGTACCTGCTTCAAGGAGTTCATCCAGTGCAGCCGAGCGTGCCTTCATGTCCTCAGTCTTCTCCTCTGCCCTCTGGACAGCCATGCCCACATCTGCCATCTCCTCGCTGATACCTGTTACTGATTCAGTGATCTTGACCTGCGCTTCTGCTGCAGAGTACTGGGCCTTGATGGTCTCCTTTTTGGTCCTGAAGGACTCGACCTTGGCAGAGAGTCTTCTCTCAGTGGCCTGGAGTTTCTCCTGTTCTTTATTCAGGTCATCTATCTGCTGGTCAAGGGACTGGACCTGGGATATCAGCCCGTTCTTCCTCTCCAGTGCAATGCGCGCCAGGTCTTCCCTGCCTGCCTTGACTGCATCCCGGGCCTGGCCGCTTAGCTTATCGATATTCAGGTTCAGTTTTCCCTTTTGCAGTTCAAGCCGTTTCTTGGAGGTGGTAACCTCTGCCACGCCTCTTTTTACATTCTGCAATAATTCAAGCTGCTTCTGGTAAGAGTAATCCAGGGTTTCCCTTGGATCTTCCATCTTGTCAACCAACTTGTTCATTTTTGATTTTAC
>CBDUUM010000239.1:0-1719 GCA_965370445.1 uncultured Methanosarcinales archaeon | reverse complement strand
AACTGCGTCAACTTCTCAGTCTGTGCCAAAAGCCCGCTCACAGGCACCTGGAACGACAGCCACTGCAACGGCTGGTGGGGCACTGAACTGCGCTGTGCCGGGTATATGGGTATCATCATCAATGGACAGGCTGACTCCCCGGTATACATCAACATTGTAGATGACAGGGTGGAGATACTGGATGCCGATGACCTGTGGGGTGTGGACACCTTCTCAACCCAGTCAGTCCTGAAAAAACGCCATTCCACTGACCGTGAGGCCAGGGTGCTGACCATCGGGACCGCAGGCGAGCAGATGGCCAAACTGGCAGGCATATTTGCAGAGAACCGCACAGCGGCCCGTGGTGGACTGGGTGCAATCATGGGCAGCAAGCACTTGAAGGCCGTAGTGGTGTCCGGGCATGGGAAATTTGAACCGGCAGACCCTGAAGCATTCAGGGCTATCAAGAAACTGATCAACCAAAAGGTCAGGACAAGTACTGGTGTGGAAAACCTCAGGAAGATGGGAACTTCAGAACTTGTGGAGGTTGTAAATGAAACCGGCGGCTGGAGTAATCGTAATTATACGTCAGGGCGGGACGACAAACTATCAAAGCATCTGGACGGTTTTGCCTTAAAAGAAAAATTGTGGGATGGTGGCAGCAGGCGCCGGCCCTGCCCGGGCTGTGCCATACAGTGCAGCCACCTGGCAGTGGTGCAGGAGGGGCAGTACCGCGGGTTGACACACGACGGGCCCGAGTTCGAGTCCATTACCCTGCTGGGTTCCAACTGCGGTATCGATGACCCGGCAGTGGTCACGGCAGCCGAACACCTGTGCGACGCATACGGACTGGATAGCATTAGCACGGGCAGCACTATCGCCTTTTTGATGGAATGCTATGAACTGGGCCTGATCGGTAATGAGGAAACAGGCGGCTTGGAACTTACCTTCGGCAGTGTCGATGCGCTTATAGAAACCATCCACATGATGGGGTCAGGCGAAGGGGCACTGGCATTTGCTGCAAACGGCACCAGGGATGCCTCTGAAGGAATAGGACAGGGTACAGATGATTTCGCCATGAACGTTAAAGGCCTTGAGATACCTGCATACCTGCCCCAGACCGCAAAGGGCCAGGCACTGGCCTATGCCGTATCAGACAGGGGTGCCTGCCACCTGCGTCCATGGACCTATGGAAAGGAAGTGCTTGGCAGGGGCGGACAACCGGACCCGATGGCCACGGCTGGAAAAGGTAAGATGGTCTGGGACGGGCAGCAGCGCAACGCCGTCTATGATTCCATAGGTATCTGCAAGTTTTTCACGTACGCTGCCGGACTGGATGAGCTATTAGAACTATATACTGCCTCTACCGGATTTGATATGGACCGTGACGAATTCGATATGGTGGGCAGGAGAGTGGCGGTACTTACCCGTGCTTTCAACAACAGGGAAGGATTTGGCAGGGATCAGGATACCTTGCCTGACAGGGTAAAAAGTGGTAGCAATCCAGTAACAGATCAGGAACTGGATGCTATGCTGGATGAATTCTATGATTCGTCGGGTTTTACCAGTGATGGAATTGTACCCGAACAGCTACTAATAGAACTTGGGATTAAGTGAACCGATTAAGTAAACCGGGTCACACCATCATGGATTTCAACTCTTCCACCAGTTTCTGCTGGATAGTTGAGTTGCGGTCGCCGCCGCACACACATCCCCTTATCCCGATAACATCAGGACCGA
>CBDUUM010000238.1:0-1728 GCA_965370445.1 uncultured Methanosarcinales archaeon | reverse complement strand
GAAAAGCCCGCCTGCCATTAATCCTGCAACCTTTTTTAGCATTTTTATATCCCACCTGATCGATTCCTCGAATGCCAGCAGGTCGTTGCCGTTGACAAAAATGGACTGGTTATCAAGGTTGATGACCGATATCTTCTTACCATTGTCTGCTAAGTATAATTTGCCTGCACCTTCTGCTTTTGTAAGACTTACGCCTTCCCCTGTAACGGCTTTTTTCAGCATTTTGCCAATTCCGTGTTCCATGACCCCTTCCCTGGTGAACTTGATATCTCCCAGGTAAGCTACCATTGATCCCATTTTCGTCCATACTTTTCCTTCAAGATTTATCTCAAGCAACCGGTCCCGTTCCAGTTCGAATGTGCCCTCTTCGAGATCACGCTGTCCGGTCGAATCAATAAATTCATCGATTGAATATTTTCCCATTTAGTCTCCTCCAAATCCAAAAAATGGATTAAATATTTAAGTACATTTCATAGGTTAAGTATTTTTTCAGATGTGAAGGGATAATCAAATGGTAACGGATGTTTTTTTATTTCAACGTTAAGGCGGTCAATAATTGATACTGCCTTGGTCAGTGGATACCGCCCTGGTCAGGGTATATTGTATATCCAGCCGCAAGTATCAGGTATCTCACCGTAATGGATGCCAGTGATCTCGTCGAACAGTCTCCTTGCTATTGGTCCGATCTGGCCGTGATTGATATTGATATTTGTTTCCCTGTACTGGATCTCATCAACCGGTGATATAACGGCTGCGGTACCGGTACCAAATACTTCCTGCAACCGTCCCTCTTTCGAGGACTGGATGAGTTCATCGATTGAGATGCGCCGCTCACTAACCTTCATGCCCCACGATTTTGTCAGGTCCAGTACAGTATCCCGGGTGACGCCGGGCAGGATCGAACCTTCCAGTGGTGGTGTTATTACTTCATCATCTATAACAAAAAAGATGTTCATGGTACCCACTTCGTCGATATATTTATGGTGCTCACCATCGAGCCACAGAACCTGGGTGAAACCTTTCTCCTGTGCGATCTCGGCCGGGAGGAGGCTGGCTGCATAGTTACCTGCGGTCTTTGACTCGCCAACTCCGCCTTTGACCGCCCTTACATATTCCTCGGGCACGAGCAGGCTGACCGGATTGAAGCCTTCTTTGTAGTATGCACCTACGGGGGAGAGGATTATCATGAACCGATATGTTGAGGATGGGTGGACGCCGAGGAAATTTTCTGTGCCGAAGATAAAGGGGCGTATGTATAATGAATGTCCTGTGTCTTTTGGTATCCAGTCCCTTTCCAGTTTTATCAGTTCGGTCATGGCATCGAAGAACATGTCCTTATCGATCGTCGGTATGCACATCCTCTCATTGGACCGGTTCATCCTCTCCAGGTTCTTTTCGGGCCTGAATATATTAATACTGCCGTCTCTAACGTGAAAGGCCTTGAGCCCTTCAAATACGGCCTGGGCGTAATGCAGAGTGCACATAGCGGGTTCGAACTCAATCTTACCGTAGGGTTCGATCCGTGGGTTGATCCATTCCCCATTTTCATAGTCCATACTGAACATGTGATCTGAAAAAACTTCACCGAAACCAAGATTTTTAAAATCGACTGAGTTGATCTTACTGGTTTTGGCTTTTGTTATTTTTATATCAGACATGGTTGATGCCCCTGATTATTGGTGGATTACCTATTACTGATTAACCTAAATAAAGATAATGGAATGATGG
>CBDUUM010000237.1:0-1752 GCA_965370445.1 uncultured Methanosarcinales archaeon | reverse complement strand
TCCACAACATCCGCCGGCCTGACCCCCCTGGCAGTACCCTCGATACTGTACCCCCCGGCCTTGCAAGGAGATATGCCCGAAACCACCCTTATCCGGAAAGCCTCAGCCTCAGACCCTGCATCCTTTGGGACAATATCAATACCCAACTGCCGGGCCAGCAATAGCATCTTAGGAGGATGCTCCCGCCAGCGCCAGAACCCGTGGTCGATATACCCGCCCGGGAGTCCCAGGCGCTCAGCCCAGTCCCGCAGGTAAGTATCCCACCTCTGGTACAGGCCAGGGTGCAGCTCAGGCATGCGCCCGTATTCCGCACCCAGGGCAGCCGGGCACAGCCAGCAGCCCACCCGCTCAAACCCCATGTCGTACAGGGGATTGTATTCCAGGCCACGCCAGTGTATGTACAGCCACACCTCAAGCGCACGCCAGTCGCGGATGGGGTACACATTCACCTGCCCCGGCACCAGGGGATTCGCTTCAGTGGCAGGGATGCGGGCACGGCTGAATGATTCATACTTACGTTTTCCATCAACAGTCAGGTAATTTCCCTTTTCCGGTATCCCACCTGCAGGGGCCAGCTTGCAGACCTTGCAGCACCACCTGTAATCCTTGGCAGGAGGGCCGAAATCTGGCAAATGCTGCCAGAACACGTCCCCTGCATCCAGTTCATCCAGGTCAATATCATTATCATTGCAAAACTGTCGCGCATATTCCACAGTCTCAGGGAATTCCAGGCCAGTATTGATGAAATATGCCTTAGGGCTGTGTTTCAATGCACTTTTAGTCAGGTCAAGCACCACCAGGCTGTCCTTACCGCCACTGAATGATACATACACGGGCCTGTCTCGGTATTCCTGCTGGTTAGCCATGCCCTTTATAGTGTTCATGGCATTCTTACCCAGGCGTTTAATGGCAGGTGCGTTGGCCTTAACTACCTCGTCCATCGTGGGAACCACATCCTTCAACCTGGCCCTGCTTTTCCCCATCTTCCTTACCCTAACCGCGGGTGTGGTGGTTTGCCCCATCGCTTTGGCATCCAGCAGCGCAGTACCTACGCCAATCATTGTGCCCTTCCCGACAATGACATCATCGCCCTTTTTGATATCATTTGAACAGTGCTGTATCATCTCAGAACCAACAGTCTTGCCACTGAGATGCCCTCTCACGTCAGACAGCTCAACGGTCCTGCGCCTGGTATGCGGTACCATGATGGAGGCCCCATCCATTGAAATGACGAATTGCCAGTCCAGGGTTTTCAGGTCAAAGCGCAGTATCCCAAACACCAGCCCGTCCACTATCACCTGGTCGGTCTTGTCCTCGCCACCAATTTTGTTGAGCAGTATGATACGCTCGCCCAGCGGGTCGTTGCCGTAGCAGGCAGTCAAGATATCATGCAGGATACTGCGCTCGTACGATGAGCAGAACCGCACATCTCCAGGCGGTCCCAGGTCAATTCGCTGACCTGTCGAGCCGCAGAGCACACACTGGGTGGTGATGAGTGGGAGATTGCAGCCCGGACACCAATTGATGGATGCATCTTTTCCGGGTTTGAACTGTCTTTTATTGCGTTGTTCGGTCATTTGGTATATAAGTATTGCAGGTATGTATCGTTAAAACTACCATTATATCAATTCATATCCATTTCCAGGTTTCATTGCTTATTTTTCAACGTATCGAAAAGTATATACTTTCCAGCAGGTTTAGAAAATGCGCACGATGTGAGCATTTTCCTGAATTTTACCTGACGATTGGAAT
>CBDUUM010000236.1:0-1759 GCA_965370445.1 uncultured Methanosarcinales archaeon | reverse complement strand
CCCGCGCGCTTGTGGATCAGTACGGCAGCATGAAATCGGTCGTGATGGAGCAGGCAGACACCGACGGCGACGGTGCGCTGGACACGGTGGCTGTGAGGTATGTGGGGAGTGAAGGTGTGTTGGAGTTTGAGACTGATATAATGAAAAATGCAAATGGAAGGATTTTAAATGTTGGTCCTGGAAGTTATATATCAGCTCATATGTATACATCTTAATTTTCTTAATCTCAATCGTTATACCCCGCAGCTCTGCTGCGGTTGGGTGTGCCGGCGCAACGTTTGACTAACCGCAAGATTTGAATATTCTTTCCGCCGCCGGTCAGCAGCACCAGAAACGGGCAGCAGTTCAGCAGATAGCCCGCTGGTGGTGGCGACTGCAACCCAGACGACAAGGGCGGTGCTTATGCCAGGGGCGACTGAAAGCCATTAGCAGGATGATAACCCGGAATATACTTCTGTATATCATATCAAAACCAATTTTGTGGTACCATGACGTCAACAGGTGCAAATGTTTATAATAAATGCACATCAACCAAATTATGATGAAAATATGAAAAATAATACAGTATCATCCAGGCAATCAAATAACACTGATCTCCTGCCTGGATGCATGTTCATTATACATCAGACTGAAGGTGAAAGTACCAGTTTCATTAAAAGTATATTCATGGATCATCATAAAGTTCAGGTGTATGGGTTCTTCCCATAATCCATCTTCACTTATCAGTTCACGAGGATTCTTCTTAGCCTCAAAGTTACGCCATTGTACAGTGTCACCAACAAGTATCTGAATATCACCTGATGGTGTGAACCGGTGCCCTTCAATCCTGATCAAATTCGTAATTGGATCACGCCTGGGAGTCGGCTCCGGGGTAGGAGTTGGGGAAGGGGTTGGAGTAGGTGTGGCAGTAATAGTACTCGTAGGTGTTGAATTTTCAACTTCTTTGGGAACTATATCTTCAGAAGTGCTGTTCGATGGAGTAATGGTAACAGTATATCCAAGTACTTCATACTGGGCACAACCTGCTTATAACAAGGATATTAGAATTATTGTAAGAGTAATGATTGTTGTAATTGTTTTTCTATGCGACATGTTTTTTCCTCTTTTTTTGACTGACTTATAAGAAAGAAATGAACATAAATAAAATTATCCCAGACAACTGGTAATTATCCCTGCCAGACCATCCCGGTTTTGTTCATTTACGGTAATGATCCTGAACTCTTCACGAATACGACGAGCCAGTGAATGACGGCTGGAATGGTGCAGTACAACCAGCATGTCCTGGTCCAAATCCAGAACATGCTCCACTGCCGAGACAAAATGTCGGGATTTCAGCTCCATTGGCCCGATCTCATCGATCACCATCAGGTCACAATTTGCAGCCTTCTTAATGGCATTTGTACCGATATCATCAAGGTCGGCAAGGTTTACGTGATACTTACCCACAGCAGGCCCGCTGCATTCCACATGGCTTAATACCCCGGCCCGTCCGGTAGCTAAGTCCTGTATCTTGAAACCCACACGCTTCCCTTCACTGCGAATCTCACTACATTGGATGCCGCTCACATTGGCATCCAGTTCCTCCACTACTTTTGCGATAACAGTGGACTTTCCCACACCGGGCCTGCCTGTTATGGCAATCCTTATCATCCCGACCCCGACTACGGCACTTAGAAGAATTCAGCCCTGACCGTAGTAAATACCGGCCCGCGCAGGTCTATCTTCTTCTTATGGCCGGTGATATAACGCTGGGCTATAG
>CBDUUM010000235.1:0-1780 GCA_965370445.1 uncultured Methanosarcinales archaeon | reverse complement strand
GTCATTTCACCTTTTGCAACCTTTCGGGCCAGGTCCCTGGGTATGGAGGTCTTACCGTTGGAAAGTTCACGGCTGTATTCCTGGATTCGCTTGATCTCACCCATTGATGGCTCAACTTCCTGTTTCCCTACCCTGGTTCCCTTTAGCCTGGCAATGTTGATGGCTGCAATGATATCTGACATTTCGGAACCGTGTATTCCGCGACCCATGGAAGGCGATGTGCCGGTCTCATCCACCACTTCCACATTGACACCCATATCCAGGACTGAATTGATTAACTGTGTCCTTACAAGTCTTGCTCCGTTCCCTATCTTGATAGCAATGTCTTTACCAGGATAATTTTCCAGTATCTGCCGCACCAATCCAGGCACGTCACGGGCCGGTACATGATACACTTCACTTACCTGCCCGTCTTCCAGTACTGCAACTCCCGGGTTCTTACCTGGATCTATCCCGATGACAATCTGGTTGATATCGTTCCTGCCATTTAATAACTTTAAAGCAGCATTGATGGTTGATTCGGGGTTATTGTTGAAGGTTACTATCCTGTCAGGGTCAAAATTAATCCTTGATGATTCTTCCGGGGATGTGATGACCGTGCCTACAATGGGTGGTATCGGGTCATTGAAAGATAGTATATGGACATGAATACCCCGGGTTTTGGTAACTTCCAGTATGGACTCAAACAGGGTAAAATCATCAGTGATAAGAGCAATTTGTTTTGTCCTGATATTCCCACCTGGTTTTTTGTCCAAAAATTAGTCCGGACGTATATAAATATAATTGAGATCCATTCCAGGTCAAATTCTATTATATTCTATTCCATTCCTTCCTTACTTAATGAATGAATGTTGTTCTATTCCATAACTAATAGATGTTATTGTGCCAGATCAGCCTTGGAAAAATTATACTCACTGGTTATATTTACGCTAAAGGGTAGGTCACCGGAATGTGCTTTAAGTATCAGTTCACCCAGCTCTTCTTCCATTATCTTGCTTATCCCAATAATGGATGTGGTTGGCCGGGGATTAACATCTATCACCCATGGCTTATCAGCCAGCACAATATCCACTCCAACATATCCCCGGCAGCCCAGCGCTTCTGCACTACGCTGCGCCGCCCGGAATAACTCCTGGTTCCTGCCTGTATCCACCCCAACCGTGCCCCCGTTGTACTGTATCTTACTACCAATGCTGATATTCTGCCGGTTAACTGTCAGCGGCAGGGTTTTTGGGGGCAGGGTCACGGTATCTTCTCCCACCACCAGGCTGGCGCTCAGATGCTCTCCATCTATATACCTGGTTGCCACAAAACCTTCGGGTATCGTGGTGGCGCAGGAATACCTGGTAAGGGTTGTATCTTCTGAAGCACATCCCCATCTGGGTTTGAGTACCACCCTGTCACCAGGTGAAAATACATTCGGCTCACCGGATACAGTTGTGACAGGGACTTTTATTCCTTCATTTTCCAGTATCCTGGTACACTCCAGTTTATCTGCACACAACCTGACCGAACCTGCCGGGCACCCCAGGTTTATTGTATTCTTCTCTATCATTTCTGTCAGGTCACCCAGCAGTTCATCAGGTGCCACTATCAGGGCTGCATCACACTGTGCTGATAATTCCTCAACAGACCGATCAAAGTCCTTGGTCTCAACCGCAGTGCCTGCCGGTAGTACCGGGCCGCTGGTCGGGTATACAACATCATGGCCTGCGGCAGTGAAACTCCTGACAAGTACATCCAGCATGGCCCTGCCTTCCAGCAGTATGGTGCCTCCCTC
>CBDUUM010000234.1:0-1842 GCA_965370445.1 uncultured Methanosarcinales archaeon | reverse complement strand
AAATATTGAACAATCTATTTTACATTTGACGGAGTGTCAAAAACATGAAAGGCATTATCCTCGCAGGCGGCACCGGCTCCCGTCTCTACCCCCTTACCAAAGTCACCAACAAGCACCTGCTGCCTGTCTACGACAAACCGATGATATACTATCCCCTTGCGACCCTGATCGATGCAGGCCTGAAAGACATCCTTATCGTGTCGGGCCGGGGCCATGCCGGGCATTTCCTTGAACTGTTAGGCTCGGGCTCTGAATGGGGCGTGCGCATTACATACGAGATCCAGGACGAGGCCGGGGGTATCGCGCAGGCGCTGGGGCTGGCCGAGGGGTTCGCTGATGAAGAGGAGGTGGCTGTCATCCTTGGCGATAATATCTTCCAGGACAGTATCAGGGAAGATGTTTCGGGGTTTAAGGGTGGGTCGAAGATCTTCTTAAAAGAAGTACCTGATGCTCAAAGGTTCGGTGTAGCTGAACTGGATGGGGACAGGGTGACCGGGATCGAGGAGAAGCCTGAGGTGCCGAAATCTAATTTTGCTGTGACCGGGCTGTATATGTATGATGCTAAGGTGTTCGAAGTGATCAGGACGCTGAAGCCTTCGGGGCGGGGTGAGCTTGAGATCACGGATGTGAATAATTATTATATCGACCAGGGGCGGATGGGTTATTCTGTGCTGGATGGATACTGGAGCGATGCGGGGACGTTTGAGAGTTTGTTGAGGGCTGGGGTTATGGTGGAGAAATACAGGGAAGAGAACGCATATCAATAAGTTTTTCAGACACGGATTTACACAGATTATTGAAGAATAGGATATAGTATTTTATGACACAGTTAAAGTATCACCATATTATTCAGGTCTTTCGTTTATCGGTTAAATTGTAAGAAGTAGAAGATTCCAGAACCATGACCTTGTCTTTTATTTCGGTTAGTTCATATTCTATATTTGATAATCTTTTATCAAAGAGAGTATTGAAATCGTCCCTTAGGGAATGAATCTCTGAAGTTATTTCTATTCTGCTAGAATCTACTTTGTCACCTACTTGATCTACTTTGTCACCTACTTGATCTACTTTGTCACCTACTTGATCTACTTTGTCACCTACCTGATCCACTTTGTCACCTACCCGATCGATTTTATCACCTAGTTCTTTTCCAAGATTAGTAAAACCATTTTCGGTGACAGTAATGAGTTTTTTAAATAAATCTACAGCATTATCCAGTCTTTCGTCAGTTTCTCCACCACCAACAACCTTATTAAAACCTTCATAATCATCTGAATAAGTGGAATATTCCTGCTCGATATTAGTAACATTGATAAGGCTATTTGAGATATTTATTGCCTGAATTAGCTTATCCAGTTCTGATTGCTCCCCCTGTGCAATGATCTTTGCCCTGCCATCCGGAAGGTTTTGAATAAATCCCGTAATACCTAATGCCTTGGCTATTGATATGACTTTTACCCTGTAACCAACACGCTGGACATTGCCTGAGATATGGAGAGTAACTTTTTTCATTAAAATATCTTCTCTTTTTGAACTAGCATAAAGGTTTCTAATGACTATGGTTGTTTTTACAAGTCTACATGTATTATATATTTCAACATCCATAGCTCCATCCCCATCCACTCCCCGGCCCATGTCCAGCAGATATACTCACCCACTCACCCAGCGTAAAATCCTTCATTCTCTACCCTCCAAACCCAGGCTACTCGAAACCTCATGGTTGGCTACTGGTCAGGCGCACAGGGGGGCAGCAGGTGGAGTGCAGCTAAAGTGTCGTTTTAGCATGAAAAGCACTCACCGCAAAGTTCGCAAAGAGCGCAAAGACATTGTTACCTTAACTTT
>CBDUUM010000233.1:0-1871 GCA_965370445.1 uncultured Methanosarcinales archaeon | reverse complement strand
AATGGACCCGGCGGGATTCGAACCCGCGGCCTTCACGTTGCGAACGTGACGATCTACCCCTGATCTACGAGCCCAAAAAAGAAATTATCGGGACATTTTCCTGCCCCAAATCCAGTTATAGTCAAAAACCAAACAATTCAAACTATCTTTGCGACCTTCGCGCTCTTTGCGGTGACCATAATTATACACCGCAAAGGACGCAAAGAGCGCAAAGTGTTCAGGATTTATGTTCTTTACTATAAATCAGTAACTGGTTATCAATTGATATTACAGGCGCCCCAGTTCCATCACTGAAACACTTTCAACATCATCGACTGCTGCAAAAGCCTCTTCCACCCGATCGGTACCACCCTCTATATCACCCACGACGACAACGGCAATAATGGCTTTCAGGCCAAAGGCTATGGGCTCCTCGGAAAAACCGTGGAGTTTTACACCCTCAGGTATAACCGCTTCCAGTCCACCTTTCAGGGCCACAAGGTCAGTTTCCACACCAGCCGGCATGATCTTGATCTTAGCTGCTACTTCGCCCACACTGTTCACCTCAGGGTCCCTGGGACTGGCAGCCCGGACACGTATACGGGTTACTCTGGTGTCTACACATTACACATCTTCCAATTTCCCTGCCACATGAGGGGCATGGGAAACGCACATACCCTTCCTCAATAAGTTTTACTCCGCATGAAATACAGTACTCTGCTTTCTGGGTCATCCTTGTTAATTCTCCTATTAGATTTCGGTATTAGTATGATTATACTGACTTAAAACTTGCTCTTGCCATATATCAATGTGCCCCCGGTAACTCCGCCTTTCAACACTTCGATAACTCTATCAAAGTACCTGCCGTTCATCACCATACAATCCATCCCGTGTGCCAGAAGGAAAGCGGGCAGCCCCTTATCCACACAGGTCTCTTCACTGCCAGCCAGGTCGCCGGCGTATATCTGCTGCACCAGTTTACCATCCAGGTAAATACCGTCCACATCTGTGGCTTTTACCAGCATGCTGCTGGTCCTTTGTGCAACCCAGGCCGAAATGGTGTCTGATGTCACGTCCCATGAGTGTTCCAGGCCGCTGTCGTTCTTGCGCAATATTGTGTACGGCAGCAGAATATTTACACCTGGTTCGTGTATCTCCAGGTCATTTGTAAGTGGTACGCCTGAGATATCTGACAGGTAATAAGCATACTGTTCCATAGCCAGTATTGCCATCCAGTGTGCCGCATCCCCTGAAATGCCTGATGTCTCCTGGAAACTCCTTACATTGTCTGCGAATACGGCCCCACCTGGAACGATAAGGACTGATTGTAAGTCCCGGTGGGTTATGTCATTGACCTTCCTGATAAGTGGGGGGGCACAGTCCATTAAGCTGCCGCCCAGTTTCATTACTATCCTGGAGTTATGGGTCATTATACTGGTCATTGGTGGGCTAACATATATATACTGTTGATATTCGCGCAGTACATGACATGTCTTACTGATTTAAAATAACTCATCAAGACGGCTTTGTGACAAAATTCACTTATCCTGCCTTACGTGGCCAATGCGGTATAATGCCATCAATAATGGGGAATTCTTTACTGCCGTTGACATATCAGGCAGGTCATAAAACCTATCCCGAAACCAAAAGATGCAAAACATTAAATATTCAAAATTTATATACTGTTCGAAATAAAAAAGTATGGACTTCGATATAGACATTCTATAATTGAAAGACATGGACAAATAAATTCAAAAATTAACAACATATCTGTGATAAAATATGGATAATATTGACAAATATCTCCAGAAATTCGGAAATATCAAACGTTCCACCACTGGAACCATAAATATCGACCCACTACAGCGCGGTGGGATACTGACCGACGAGGC
>CBDUUM010000232.1:0-1874 GCA_965370445.1 uncultured Methanosarcinales archaeon | reverse complement strand
CCTCAAGCACAGCCTCAAACCCCTCATCCGGGGCCAGCAGCCTGTCAAGATACACCCCGGTAACACCAACCCTCGCCCGCCTGTTCAATACCCTGATTCTCTCCTCAACAATATCCTGCCCCACCCCCACCTTCCTGGCTACCGAACCCGGCGGCAGGTCTGACAGCGGCGTTTCAATATGCCCCTCCGGCATCGGTTCAATCAACATCAGCCGTTTATCCACACCAGGAACACGGTTATGGAGCACATCCTCCAGTCCATCCGGTCCCAGCTGTCCCCCGAATGCATAGAAATCCAGTTCCCTGGTAGTGGGCTCAACCAGCGGGAACGTGACCATAGTATTCCCTGGCAGGTAGACATGGGCCTTGGCAAGCCCACCCGGCGTGGCCTGTACAAGCTTCCTGCCAGTGATGCCGTGTTCATCCAGCGCCAGTTCCACCATGAACGACCGGACCACCCTCGAAATAATGATATCTATATGGAAGGTGCTGGGCATCGGCATGGGTGCATGATGGTTTCTATAGTTCACTTGTTGTTTTGAATATTAATGAACTGAAGAGGGGACACGAAATCTTTTAATTCTGCCACTTACTCTGAGACCTTTTCAAGTATACTCTCTATTTCATCGAGCTTTTTCTCAGTTCTGTCCATTGATTCATTCAACAATGCAATTTTTGCGTGAATATCTATAGTAGTTTTTGATTCAGCAGTCCTTGAATTTAGATTGCGTTTAGCTACAGCTATCAAATACAGCACTATTAAAATGGGTATCACATAATATGGAATAATTCCCAGCAGCGCATAAGTGACCCCACCTACCCATTTTAATGGGGTGAGTAAAATTATAATTGTAGCTACAAGGGCTATAATAAGTGCACTAATTAAGATTTTCTCTTCTTTTGAACGATTATTCATATAATCCCCTCAATCTGAAACTTTTTCCAGTATTGTATTGATTTTATCGACTTTATTCTCTATAACCTGCATTCTCTGCATTGTAAGTTCCATTTTTGAATATATTTCTTCATTGCTGACTGCTTGCCTTTTTGCCAATGCATCAACTAACTTATTTGCGAACTCACTGATGCCGTCTATTATGATTGCTCCCGCTATGATTAGAAGGGCGAAGTACACAAAGGGCCATATCGTAAGTCCAAACTTAAATGCCATTATTGCAACAACAATGGCTGCAACCACGATCAATATCCAAAGATTCTTTATTCTCATATTCTATTCCTCATTCATATTTTGAATCACTTCCAGGCTCACAACTAACTCGAATGGCACTGATTTATAGTATCTCTTGAAGTACGGCGGTTCTTCAGAGACTTGGCTCCTGCCTTTTACGAGTCCACGTTTCTCAAGCTGCTTCAGATATATGTTGACCAGCGGCCTTGAGATTCCAAGTTCCTCAGAGATTTCCCTTGCGTATTTCTCCTGCTGTGCTATTATTTTGAGTATGCTGAGACGCTGCTCGTTTCTGAGGAATCCTAGGAGCTTTGCAAGCTCTGAAATAGAAGTGATTGTGAGCCTTAACATGTGTTTATTATTATTTACACATGTTTAGATAAACTTTTCGGTATTTCTTATTTGTCGCCCTTCTCCGACCCTGCTAATCAACAACGGACTCCTTTTAGATATCACAGAGCCATATCCGTGCCCGTATTCATTTTCACAATTGTCATGTTGGCTTAGTCCTTCTTAAGGATGCACGAAACACCCATCGTTTGCAGTTACATATACCCCGAAATTAATTCCCAGTTCTGTAAATAATACTCTGCATCACGATTTCTTATCTTATCCGTCAAGCCAATGACAATGTAGCTATTCAACCCATCACTTTAGCTGCACTCATTACCAGCCCACTGCATCAC
>CBDUUM010000231.1:0-1888 GCA_965370445.1 uncultured Methanosarcinales archaeon | reverse complement strand
ATCACATAAAATCTGCCAGACCCATCTGTTTTGAAACATCACTCTCGAACAGGGACTTGATCTCAAGATTGATCAGTTCAAGTCTCTGTTTAGTGTAATCACTTACTTCGTACTCTTCTGCTATCTTAAGTGAAACATCCATATACTTCTTGACAGACCCCTCATGTACAGTTAGTATGATCTTACCGTTGCATTTCGGACATACACCTTTCAGCGGCGCTCGCCTGAATTTCCTGTTACACTTCACGCACCTGACCTGCTGGCGGGAAAAAGCCCTCAGGTTGCCGATCAGGTCAGGCAGGAAATGTGATTTGATAACCCTTTCCGCCACGTCCCGCTCATCCACTGCCCTTATCTTACGTGCCAGTTCAAGCTGGGCCGTCATCTTTTCGATCATAGTACCCAGGGTTTTGTATGCACTGTTTGCCGGTCCCATGGCAATATCTGAAATATCATGGGTAAAACCCCAGCCCTCATACTGTCCGGGCGTGCCCAGCCTGCTGCTTACTGTTTCAATGAGCTTTTCCAGGTCTTTGGGATTGGCATAGTCCAGTGTGGCCTCATAGAACTCCAGCGGATACCTGTACAACAAATCGATATTATGCGCCTCCTTATCCACCTCCTTTGGGTCGATGTGGGTGGTGAGCACAAGCGGTGCATCCATCTGGCCGCCCCGTTTATCTGGCAGGTATGAACGTGAGAAATTCAAGAACCCGTCCAGCAGCAGCATGATACAGTCCTCATCACCATCACAGTTGCGCCGCTTGGCAGCATGGAAAAAGGGATGGGCATAACCCACCGAGGCACCGGTAAACCCTATAACCCGGCCAAGTACCCCGGCTGAGGTATGGGGTGCCAACCCAATGACCATGGTCCCAATAAGGTCCTCTACCGAATCTGCCTTATAGTAGGGTTCCAGGCTATAATACTTAACAAGCAGGTCGTCAATGAAATTAGCGGTCTTGAGCAGGTATTCGGCACAGTGATGGGAAACGACAATGTCCTGCACCTTCAGTTCAACCACCTGCGATACGTCTACCAGGTCTGCCCCATATGTGTCAATAGTGTATCCCAGCTTGTGCATCGTCTCTATACTTACACCTATCTCATCAGGCCTGACATGGGTCAAAGGCATATCAGACATATCATAACGCACTGTTCCATCCTTGAAGGTAACCACACCATGCCTGGCGCGTAGTATTCCCTTCTCAATAGGTTCAGGTGTCTTGTGTTTTGATATCAGTCCCAGGACGCCCTTGAAAGTATCAAGATTGTCCCGTTCACCCAGGTTCTCGAAGGCCCTTTTATACTCTTCCTTGAAATTAATGGTAAGCTTATCAGCCGACGTAGTCTCCTTGTGGCATTTGGGACATTCCGGTTCATTTGTCTCGATATTACATACAGGACAGTGCAGTTTCGGCAGGGTCGGGCTGTTGCAGTCAGGGCATAAGTTCCTGAAGGTCACAGTACCGCAGTGGGTACATGCCCTGCAGTCCACCTCGATCTCAAAGACACCTACATTTTCCTTGAACGACCTTGAGTAGTTTTTAGCATTGATGAGGGATCGTGTCCGCCCGCCTGCTTCACCTACAGGGAACAAAACATTGGGGGCCGGTTTCATCTCCCGCCTGTTAGATTTTTCCGGCCGCCCCATCCGCGCTCCTATCCTGTAGGGTGCCCTTGCCCTGATCGTCAATTGGGACAGGTGGTTTACCATCTCCATGGGGTCAGGAAAATCGTCCTGTGAAGCGCTCCTGAGCCTTTGCAGTGAACCATCAAGCCCAAGGCACCTGGCCAGCGGTGCTGCTTGTTCGATTTCAATGCGCTGCTCCCGGATACTGTGCTGGACAAGCAGTGTTTCCAGTATCTGCTTTATTGTATCGTCAAC
>CBDUUM010000230.1:0-1896 GCA_965370445.1 uncultured Methanosarcinales archaeon | reverse complement strand
GTTTTATTCCAGTCCAGGGCTTTAGAAGCTGTAATGTTCAGGTGCAGGTGTGTGCGCTCACCCGTAACCTTCTCATCGATCTTGCCAAGGAATTCCTTATATTCGGGGTCAGATTCATCGATCTTCTCCACCCCGTGCAGTTCAAGTTTCTCAGCCTCATCCTTAAAGAACGGGGCCAGATTCACAACACTTGAAGGACTGGTCAGCAGGGATACACCAAAGAATGTCACCGCACCCAGTGATAATCCTACTATCACGCCATGCCCCATCAGGGCCGGGTGTAAAGTCTGAAGATACGGCGGTGCCATTGCCGGTGTATTTGCCAGGTCAATAACTACAAGTGCGGTCTGTGCTACAGCACCCACCACCATTCCTGCCAGTGCCCCTTCCTTTGTGGCTCCCTTCCAGAACAGCCCGCCCATGAGCGGGAAGAAGTATGACGCACTTGCAATGAATGTGGCAATGTGGATCGCATCAATAATACTGTTAATGAAAAATGATGCAATGGTCGCCGAGATGACGATCAACAGCACACTTATCCGGTTCACTACCAGCATCTCTTTCATAGTTGCATCAGGCTTGACAAACCTCTGGTACAGATCGCGGGAAAGACATGAAGCCCCTGATGTGGCAAAGGTATCTGCACACGACATTGCCGCTGCCGCAAGGCCTATGGCGCTAAGGGCAATCAAGAGGGGTGAGAAATTACTATTAATAAAATCAAGCAGTGCCGGTTCGGCCAGTGCCATTCCTGCCGGGAATCCCATCTCTGCGATCTCGGGATATACAGCATTCAGCCCGATTGCGATCACCGCACATGCAGCAAACACCACAAATATCAGCATCGAAGCCATCACCATTCCTATTTGGGCAGATCTTTTATCCCTGGCTGCCCAGACCCTCTGCCACGGGTCCTGTTCTGTCATCCAGCCCGGGATGATTGCAACTATAAAGATAAGCACCATGGGAATCCCGATGGATAAGGGGTTCCACCATGTGGAATCAACATTACCGAACAGTTCTGAAACACTGAGAGATGCGCCGTCAACAGCACCCGAAGTTGCGGCACCCACTGCGAGAAAGGCCATGGCAATGGTGAACAGTGCCAGGAATGAGAACTGCACAACATCGGTCCAGACAACTGCCGAAAGCCCGCCAAGGGTCACATATATAGATACTGCCACAGCAACAATGAGCGCGGCGTACAGCGGGTCAAGCCCGTAGAATATCTGGAGTACAAGGGCCAGTCCCTTGATGTCTGCCACTGCAAAGAGTATCATTACAATGGCTATGATAAATGCCAGGGGTGCCCTGATCGCACTGCTGTATCTCTGTTCCATCAGTTCGGGCTGGGTAATGGCAGGCAGGTGCTTTATCCTGCCCACAAGCATCGCTATAATAAGCAGTGCCAGGATGTTCGGGGCGACAAAACCCCATATCGAGCCCATGCCGCTGAGCATATAGAACCCGATAACAGCTAAGATCCCACCGGCAGTGAGCCAGGAGGCTGCTGCTGAGAAACCGATGGCTATTGGCCCGATCTCTCTTCCGGCAAGCCAGAAATCCGTCACTGATTTTTGTTTCTTAGTAAAGTACCATCCAATGCCGACAAGTCCTGATAAGTAGAACGCCAGCAGAATTAAAAAAATCTGATAACCATCCATGATTTAACCATCCATAATTATATTCTACTAATTTATTTACTATATTACTGTTATTTTTTTAATGATAATTGAAGACTGTTCAGTCTATTTTTTTGACATACATGTTGCAAAATATATATAGGTGTTTAAAAAGTAAATTTTAGTTAAAATCAAGTTGACTTGATTTAATTTAAGTTAGATTGATTCCCAGGATAAAAGATATTATTGCTTAGTTCAACCATTAGTATCAACC
>CBDUUM010000229.1:0-1897 GCA_965370445.1 uncultured Methanosarcinales archaeon | reverse complement strand
AGACTGGATTATTCCGCTATCTGCAGCGCTGGTTGCTCTGATCTTTACAGAATTCATAAAAATGATGACCCGGAATATATAGGAGATTATGCTGTGTCCCTGAATGAAAGCCCTGACTGTAAGATTGAGAAGATTATTCGTGCAGACGCCACTGAGGTCATTGCACTGGCCTCAGTACACCTTGACGACGAACAGATGCAGTATTTCCTGCGCAACCAGGATTGCCTGACAACAGATCTGCACAGCACAAAGGCAAGACTCGGCATCAATCAGGAAAAAGTCAGTCCTTTTGAACTCAAAGGAAACAAGATATCCTATGAAGCCAGATTCTGGTTCTATATTCCCGAATATTCCGCAGGCCTTACTATTGACCAGTTGATAAAACCCGGTCTTGAAGTCGGCAAGATTTATTTGAAAAACCCTGAACTCAAATATTCTGCCGAGGAATTGATCAATCTCATTTCAAACCGCACCATCATTGTTCCTAAGGGAACCATGGTGCTGGAGGAAGGCATCCTGGCCGTACCGGTTATGCCCTTTATCCACCTGCCCAATCCCAGGGTCTTGACGCCTAATTATCTGAAGTCTGCTGTTGGTAAAATGATTCCTCGTGAAGATTTCTATTTTGCTCAGCCTGAGCAAAAAGTGGACCAGGTCATAGTGCCGGCGGGAAGCGGGGTAATATCGCATACCAGCCTTTTTACACAGCAAAACGAGATTTATATTCTCGATCCTGAACACACAGATGCCAGGGTAGGGAGTAAACACACCAACGGGATCATATATCTTGAACTCGTGGGAGGAGAAAAGGACATCGTAAAGGAGAGAGTCCATATAGAAGTCTATAAACCAGCAGTTGCCCAGCGTAGCGAGAAAAAAAAGTTCTATATCGACCTGAAATCCTCCTTTTTGGAGAGACTTTACAAAGAACGAGCTGTGGATGAAAACACCAGTGTAGCCATCAGTGACACTGGAGAACAAAAATTCATTGAGATAGGCAAGAAGTGCGATTTACTCTTACATGAGATAGGGCATGATACCTCGCTGGTGGTTCAAGACTTTCCCAACCGACTCCTTGCATCTTATCTCATTGTGGCCGCTGACCTTGGCCTTATCAGGGATCTGACATTCATGCGGGCACCTGAGGAGGAATATTTTTTTAAGTCAGAGGACCTTGCCTTTATGAATAAGCTTCAGGACATGGGTGTGGAGATTTACTGGAAGAACCCCTTGCAGGGGGATCTGGTTTTGTACAAGCAATTCTTTATGAGGTCTTCGGTGATACCCTCATTTAACGACGCCTTCAGCTCAAGAAAGCTTGCTGCGTTTTATGGAACAGCAGGGAACGTGGACGCAGGCACACAAAAAGAAATTGTAGATAGTATCAAGTCCTTCAAGGACTTCCACGGTGGCATTTGCGGTATTCTAACAGGCGGCAACACGGGAAGTGTCATGTCCTTTGTATCCGAAAGCACGGCTTCTCTGGGCATGCTATCCGGGGCCGTGTACTGGAAGGTTCCTGGGGTAGATATTTATCCCCATGTGGATTTTGCGGCGTATCTGTCTCGAAATGACTTGCTGGAAAGACAGGAAATTTTATCTGAAGCCACTGAGGCAGATATCTATTTTAAAGGCGGCGTGGGGACTAACCTTGAAAATGCCATCACATTTGTGAAGAAGAAGCTCGGCATTGGGCACTACAAGCCGCAAATATTTGTAGGAGAGTTTTACAAGCCCCTTCAGGACTGGCTCAGCCACCTGATATCTGAGGGAATGGTGGACCCCAAGGTTTTTGAAAGTTGCTATTTTATCAAGCATGGCTCTGAGGTCTTCGATACCCTATGCGAACACTTCGGCTCGGAAGACAAGATGATCTACGAAGTCTCAGCGGATGAAA
>CBDUUM010000228.1:0-1904 GCA_965370445.1 uncultured Methanosarcinales archaeon | reverse complement strand
ATACCACCAGAGGTTACCAGGACACAGGTCGAAAATGCCAGTGAAGTAATGGGTGTGGGCAACATTTTCTGGGAGAACGACAAACCTAAGATACATGTCCATGCATCAGCATGCAGCGGCAGTGATATCGTCATGGGATGCTTTAGGGAGTTTACAGAGGTCTTTATGGTAATAGAGATCGTGATATTCGAGATCGAAGGTATCGCAGCCGAGAGAGTGTTTGATAAGGATATCGGTTTTTCACCTATGAGATTCTACAGGTGAAAAACACAAGTGTTAGCGATATATTTTTATCATATCAGGGAATGTAGGTTGTACCTTCATGCCCAGGTGGCCTAGTCGGTTAGGGCGCCAGACTCATAGGGAAATTACAGAAGAGCGTCTTATGGTCTCCTGAGAAATCTGGAGGTCACGGGTTCGGATCCCGTCCTGGGCATATTTTTTCATTGTTTATTTGAATACAGGGTCTGGTGACTCAACCCTGGAAAAAAACCTCCATATCAAAAAGGATAAGTACATCATCACCAATAATTTATCAATCCGAAATAATTTAAAGGACAGGGAATATGAAAAAGGAAAAGAAGTTTGGCACTCAATGTGTTCATGCCGGAGAAGCACCGGATCCTTTATTTGGAGCGCATACAACGCCGATATATCAAACATCCACCTTTGTATTTGAAAATGCTGAGCAAGGTGCTGCACGGTTTGCCGGCGAAGAAGAGGGATATATATATACCCGTGTAGGGCCAAACACGCCTACACATGCAGTTCTGGTAAAAAAAATTGCTGCTCTTGAAGGCGGTGAAACCGGTCAAACCTTCTCATCAGGCATGGCTGCAATAACTGCCATTGCTCTTTCCCAGCTTGAACAGGGGGACCACCTTTTGTCAACAAATGTGGTCTACGGTGGGACATACGGATTATTCTCCTCAATTCTAACCAGGTTTGGCATAGAAGTCAGTTTTGTTGATACGTCTGATCTTGAAGAAGTGAAGAAAAACGTAAGGAAAAATACAAAGATCATTTTTTTAGAAACACCAGCGAATCCCACCATGATCGTCAGTGATATTGAAGAGATATGTAAAATAGCCAGGGATATCGGTGCTCTATCTGTCGTTGATAACACATTTGCAACTCCTCGCTTCCAAAGACCATTACAATTGGGTGCAGACGTTGTTATTCATAGTTGTACAAAATATATTGGTGGCCACGCAGATCTTATCGGTGGCGTTGTTGTCGGAAGTAAAGAGTTTGTCGAAAGCATGGCATCTGTTGTTAATTATACTGGAGGAACAATGGGTCCGCATGAAGCCTGGCTATGTATTAGAGGATTGAAGACGCTCCATCTTAGAATGGAAAAGCACGCCAGCAATGCTCTGAAAGTAGCCGAATTCTTAGAAGCACATCCCAAAATTGAGTGGGTCAGATATCCTCTATTACCAAGTCATCCACAATATGATATCGCAAAAAAGCAGATGAGTGGTTTTGGTGGTATGATCTCTTTTGGAATTAAGGGGGGCGTAGAAGCTGGACAGAAACTAATGAACAATGTTGAATTATGTTCTTTGGCAGTTAGTCTTGGTGCAGTTGATACTCTTATTCAACATCCTGCTTCGATGACTCACGCGAATATACCTGTTGATGTAAAAACGAAAACTGGAATAACTGATGACCTGGTGAGAATTTCAGTAGGTATCGAAGAAGCAGAAGACATAATTGCAGATCTGGATCAAGCTTTAATGAAACTATAGATGATAGGATAACATGAAGATTGCAGAGATAACTGGATTCCTTGAGAAGATAGCTCCCCCCGAACTGGCCGATGAATCGGACAGGGGCAGGATCGGCTTAATACTTGACCTGGATAATGAGATCAATAAGATTGCCACTGCCCTGGATGTTAC
>CBDUUM010000227.1:0-1904 GCA_965370445.1 uncultured Methanosarcinales archaeon | reverse complement strand
GCAACTTCAGGGTCTGATGTATCAAAAACTGTGCCGTCAGGCAGCTTACCTGTATAATCCACTTGAACGGTATCACCCATTTCCACAACCGCACTTCCTTCCATACTTGTAATGAACAGTATCCCAACCAGGATGGCTGCCAGTGCAACGATTCCAATGTAATATTTAATATCTTCATTTTCAGCTTTCATGCTATATCCTCACACATTAATGATTGAAATGGCGCATACCTGTGAATGCCAGCGATACGCCAAGCCGGTTCGCAGTGGCAATGACCTCTTCATCCCTTATGCTGCCGCCAGGGGACACGATATACCTGATATCATGTTCTGAAGAATGTATAATACTATCGTCAAACGGGAAGAAGGCATCTGATGACAGCACGGTTTCTGACATCACATTTTTACGGTATTGCTCAAAAGGTACATCCGGCTTTTCCCTTTCATAGATGATCTCAAGATTCTCCCTGGCTTTGGTCACAGCCAGTTTCCGGATGGAATCCACCCTGTTGGGCTGCCCCGCACCCATACCCAGCACCATATACCGTCCAGGCGAATACTCCCATGCCACAATAACAGAATTTGATTTGGTCCGCTTGCATGCCACCATTGAGAACTCTGCCAGTCCAAGTTTGGATTCAGGGAATGGATGTTCTGTGACCACATCCCATTTCTCGAACACGCCGATATTCCTGGATTGCTGGAGCATTCCCCCCATGATGTTGGTAAGCTTGCTCTCCACTTTTATACCCTGGCGCATCTCGGGCAGTTCCAGGATACGCAGGTCCTTGCTTTTCTGCTTTAAAAACTCCATTGCACCAGGTTCAAAACCCGGAGCTAACACTACTTCAACAAACCTGCCTTTCATGAATTGTGCGGTTTTCAGGTCAACTGTATGGTTCATGCAAATGATACTGCCGAATGCAGATATGGGGTCGCCGTCCCAGGCCGCTGAGAGAGCATCGCACATGGTATCACCTGTAGCAAGCCCGCAGGGGTTGTTGTGTTTGACCACGCAGGCGGCCGGTTCATCACCAAGTTCCAGTATGGTCTGCATTGCATTATCCGTATCAACGTAATTATTATATGACATATCCTTACCGTGATGCTGCACTGCCTTTGACAGGGCCGCACCCTCAACTCCGGGCTCTTTATAGAATTTGGCCCACTGGTGCCAGTTCTCACCGTAGCGTAATGTCTGCCCGGAAGTGTACTTGAGCCTCAGGATATCCTCGCCTCCCAGTTCACGGCTCAGGTATGTGTCTATGGCTGCATCGTAATCTGCTGTGTGCCTGAATGCCTTGACTGCCAGTGTTTCTTTTGTGGATAGGGATACTTCACCGTCTGCCTGGAGTTCATCTATGATGTGGGAATAGTCATCCGGGTCAGTGATAATGGTCACATGTTTGTAGTTCTTGGCAGAGGCCCTGACAAGTGTCGGGCCGCCAATGTCGATATTCTCAATGGCTTCTTCCAGGGACACATCTTTTTTCGCTACTGTCTCACTGAAAGGATACAGGTTGACAGCTACCAGGTCGATAAATTGTATATCCTGTTGTTGTGCCTGTGCCACATGCTCGCTGTTATCCCGCAGGCACAGCAGGCCGCCGTGGATCCTGGGATGCAGTGTCTTTACCCTGCCGTCCATCATTTCTGGAAAATCAGTTATGTCAGAGACATCCCTTACAGTTATACCTGCTTCACGCAAGGAGCGGGCTGTGCCGCCTGTGGAGATTATCTCAACATCCATTTCAGCAAGTGCTGTTGCAAAATCTGCTATTCCTGTCTTATCTGATACACTGAGAAGAGCGCGCTTTACACTTACCAATAAATCACCGCATTTGATAAGAGGAGAAGTTAAATAAATGTTTCTAAAAATCAGGGATGTAGAAATTTTATGTTGGA
>CBDUUM010000226.1:0-1935 GCA_965370445.1 uncultured Methanosarcinales archaeon | reverse complement strand
GAAAAGTTAACTGTTGTGGTCAGTATCCTGCCGCAAGCTGATTTTGTGGAGCAGGTCGGCGGCGATAAAGTGGAGGTTATTGTAATGATAGCGCCCGGTGCAAGTCCGGCTACCTATGAGCCCACTGCAAGTCAGCTAAGGGCAGTCAGCAGTGCCAAAATGTATGCCAAAGTCGGATCAGGCCTTCCGTTCGAAGAAGTCTGGCTGGATAAGATCAAGTCCGTCAACCCGGATATGCTGCTGGTTGACACATCAGAAGGTATCACGCCAATAGCAATGGAAGAACACCATCATGATGAAGAAATTTCCGGGCATGATGTTGATAAACGTGGTATGGATCCACATATCTGGTTATCTCCTAGGAATGCCAGGATCATGGTGCAGAATATTTGTGATGGCCTGGTCCGGATCGATCCGGCCAATAAAACGTATTACGAACAGAACAAAGAGCAGTACATCCATGATCTTGAGGTGCTTGACCTGGAGATCAACGAATCCCTATCAGGCTTTGAGAACCGTACCTTCATGGTTTTCCATCCTTCATGGGGCTATTTCGCACACGACTATAACCTGACAATGATAGCGGTTGAGGTCGAAGGCAAAGAACCAAGTGCCAGTGACCTGGAGCATCTAATTGAAACCGCTAAAGAGAATAATATCAAGGTCATCTTTGTCCAGCCCCAGTTCAGTACAAAGAGTGCAGAGGTAATAGCAAAGGAAATAGGGGCTAATGTTGTACCCGTAGATCCCCTGGCAAAAGACTATATAGCAAATCTGCGCAAAGTTTCTAATACAATTACTCAAGGTCTGACATGAACATGACTGCCGATGTTGTCGTTATCAAGGATGTCTGGGTGCATTATGACAATATACCCGTACTCGAAGAGATAAATCTTGTCATAAAAGAGCATGATTTTTTAGGCATCATAGGAGTGAACGGGGGAGGAAAGAGCACTCTACTTAAGGTTATATTAGGATTAGTCAAACCCAGTAAAGGGACAGTCACAGTTTTTGGAGACACTCCACAAATATCCAGGAAATACGTTGGATATGTGCCTCAATACAGCCTTTTTGATCTGGAATTCCCTGTGAGCGTCTGGGAAGTTGTTTTAATGGGACGTCTGGGTCATACCGGTTTGTTCAAACGATACAGTGAAGAAGATAAAAAGGCAGCTTTAGATGCACTTGCAGAAATGGATATGCTTGAGTATAAAGATAGGCAGATCGGAAAACTCTCAGGTGGGCAACGGCAGAGAGTTTTCATCGCAAGAGCACTGGCTGCTAATCCAAAATTGCTTTTGCTGGATGAACCTGCAACAGGTATAGATACGATCATACAGGAAGAATTCTATGAATTGTTAGAAAAACTTAAAAAAAAAACGGCGATTGTTTTGGTATCGCACGATATCAGTGCGGTTTCCGTTTATGTGGATAAGATTGCCTGTTTGAACCACAGGCTGTATTACCATGACTCAAAAGAACTGACTGCTGAGGACCTGGAAGCTACGTATCATTGCCCTGTCGAGCTGATCGCTCACGGTGTTCCGCACAGGGTACTTAAGAAACATTGAAGGGTTTTTACATGATGGAACTGCTGCAGTACGAATTTATAAGAAATGCCATCATGGCCGGCATACTTGCCAGTATTTCCTGCGGCATTATCGGGGTTTATGTGGTGGTGAAGCGGATAGTCTTTATCAGCGGCGGGATCGCCCATGCATCGTTCGGGGGAATTGGACTTGGCTACTATCTTGGGATCAACCCTATTCTTGGAGTGCTGCCGTTCAGCATTGCTTCGGCGCTGAGCATGGGGTGGGTGAGCAAACGGTCCAGGCTCCCGGAAGATACTGCTATTGGGATACTGTGGGCGATGGGAATGTCGATCGGGATCATCCTTGTCAGCATGACGCCGGGCTACGCTCCTGATCTGATGAC
>CBDUUM010000225.1:0-1960 GCA_965370445.1 uncultured Methanosarcinales archaeon | reverse complement strand
GAACTTAAGGCTTCGAACCCGCCCTCAATGATCAACGTGGAATCTTTAATGTAATGCGTCATGCAGCGGCTCCAGTACAGGTATTACATAAAGCGAGTTTGTAATTTCATTTGGAATTACTTCTACCGGAATATTAAATGCACGTTCAATATTGTGGGGGGTCAGCACCTGATAAGGGGTGCCAACAGATATCAGTTCCCCGTCCTGGAGAAGACATATCTTATCGCAGTAATAGGCAGCAAGATTCAGGTCGTGGATAACTGCCACCACAACCATACCCTTTCGAGAGGCATGCTTTACAAGATTTAAGATATCGATCTGGTTTGTTATATCAAGATGTGAAGTTGGCTCATCCAGTAGCAGGACCTTCGGATTCTGTGCAAACGCCCTTGCAATGATCACCCGCTGCAGTTCCCCGCCGCTTAACTGCGTGATCAACCTGTCTTTCAAAAAAAGGGTATTCGTTTTTTCCATAGCATCCCGCACTATATTAATATCCTCAACAGTTTCAGATCCTTTGATATAAGGAGTCCGCCCCATTAACACGATATCTTCCACAGTGAACTCGAAATTTATTGAGATCACCTGTGAGACGACTGCCACCTTTTTCGCAATCTCTTTGCTTTGCATCTCATCAACATTCGTCCCATTGATATGAACTGTTCCTGAGATCGGTTCTAAAACCTTTGTTATGGCCTTTAACAGCGTTGTTTTTCCTGAACCATTGGGTCCTATGACCCCTACAACTTCACCTTCACTGGCTTTGAGGTTTATCTGCTCCAGGACACGCCTGCGTCCATAACCGACACTCAGGTCCCGAATCTCAAGCATACAGGCTTTGCCTCCTCTTTCTTAGCAGGTAGATGAAAAACGGTGCACCGAACATGGCAGTCACGATACCCACAGGCAGTTCGATCGAGTCAAGTATGGTCCTGGAAAATGTATCGCAAAGTACCAGGAAGACCGCACCCATCAGGGTCGAAGCCGGAAAAAGTATCCTATGGTCGGGACCGACTATTATTCGCATGATATGAGGAATGATGAGCCCTACAAAACCGATGATCCCGCTGACAGATACAGCAGCAGCAGTGACAAGTGCGGATAATACCAGCACGTAGCGCTTCACCTTTTCAATGTCCAGGCCCAGGTACTGCGCCTGCTCTTCCCCCAGCAGCATTACATTCAGGCTCCAGGCGTAACGATACAGCATAAGGACGCCAAAAATTATCATGACTGATGTGATCTTCACTTTATCCCAGCTGGCTGTCCAGAGTCCGCCCATCAGCCAGAAGATTATCTGGTGGGGTGAATGGGAGATGAATATGATCAGGGAAGTGATTGCAGCGAGCAGCGAACCAACTGCTATACCGGACAGTAAGAGTGTATCGACCGGCACTTTTCCCCCGATCTTTGATATGTTGTATACTACAAATATTGTGATAACAGCCCCTATAAATGAGAGGAACTGGACCGGCAGCAGCAGCACAAAACCAAGGGATGCCCCCAGTGCCGCACCTGATGACATCCCGATAATATATGGGTCTGCCATCGGGTTTTTCAATAATCCCTGCATTGCACAGCCTGCTGTGCTTAAGGCTGCCCCCACCAGGACTGCGAGGACTACCCTGGGTAAGCGGATATCGGTGATAATGACCTCCTGGCTGTCAGTCCAGGTCTTCTCAACTGGATAATACCCGTTCGCCTGCATATTTGCGGTGACAGACGGGAATATCTTTCCGGTTATATCTATCATACCCTCAAATATTTCAGCTACCAGGATCTTTGCAGTGACATCCGGAGAGATATTGGTGGAGCCTATGGCTGTATTGGTGATTATTGCTGCAATCAGGAGTATTGCCAGTATAAGTATAACCGACTTGCCGGGTTTATCCATGGTTATCTCTCATGTCTTATCTCTTTATAAGACTCTTACCCCTTATCTCCAGGGATGAGGGGCTTG
>CBDUUM010000224.1:0-1997 GCA_965370445.1 uncultured Methanosarcinales archaeon | reverse complement strand
CATCTGAGTCCAAACCAGACGTGTCCAAACCATCCGTACCAGTTGAAAAAACACCTGAAGATAAGAAGAAAAATTATAAAGATGGCATCATCAAGACCATAGTTCCTGCCTTTATAGGGGCGGCAGCAGGATTTTTTTGTTTCTTCCAGCTGGGGTCAGGTACTGGATTCCCCTGGCTTTCCGTTATACTCTTCGTGATCATTTTCTCTTACTACGCCCAGCGTTTGGCATACCCTGTAATTGGCATAGATGTAAAGGAATTCGGGAATAAAGACTGGTTCTATGTGGAGTTCATTACCATCGACTTCTGGCTGGTAGTGTGGACCCTGCTGTTAAATCCACTTTGATAGGTTTTTAAGGTGAATATACTGTGAGGATAGCCATAGTTAACAAGGACAGGTGCCAGTTCAAAAAGTGCAGCCTGGAGTGTATCAAGTTCTGCCCCAGGGTACGTACCGGGGACGAAACCGTGGTGCTGGGAGAGGACGGAAAAGCCGTCATTTCCGAAGAACTCTGTGTGGGCTGTGGTATTTGTGTAAAGAAGTGCCCCTTTGGCGCCATAATGATCATCGGGTTGCCTGAAGAACTTGAGGACCCAGTGCACAGGTACGGCCAGAACGGCTTCGCCCTGTACGGGCTGCCTACCCCGGTAGAAGGTAAGGTCACCGGTATACTGGGCCCCAATGGAGTGGGAAAGTCCACTGCCGTAAATATCCTGAGCGGAAACATGGTACCCAACCTGGGCGGCACCTGTACTACCTGGGAAGAAGTACTTGAGAAATACTCCGGCACCGGTATGTACGAATACATGAAAGCCCTTGTAGAAGGCACCGTTAAGGTTTCCCAGAAACCCCAGTATGTAGATAATATCCCGAAGGTGGCTAAAGGAAAGGTTTCGAAGTTGCTTGAGGGCACTGATGAGAAGGGGATACTGGATGATATTGTCCAAAAGATGGAGATGGGCCATATCCTGGACAGGAATATCAGTGACCTGTCAGGTGGCGAACTCCAGCGAGTGGCACTGGCTGCCTGTGTATGCCGTGATGCTAATTTCTATTTTATTGATGAGGTCAGCCCATACCTTGATATCTACCAGCGCATCAATGCTGCCAGGATCATACAGGAACTGGCTGACACGAGCGCAGTGATGGTTGTAGAGCATGATCTGGCACTGCTGGACCTGCTTGCCGATACTGTTCATATTGCTTATGGTGTGCCTGGAGGGTATGGGGTCGTTACCCATCCCAAGAGTGTAAGGGTAGGCATCAACGAGTACCTTAAAGGGTTCCTGCCGGAAGAGAACATTCGGCTCAGGACCGAGGCTATCGAGTTCGAAGAGCATCCCCCAAGGGAGCAGAAGGATATTCCCACTCTGCTGGAATTCCAGCAGTTCACAAAGAAATACGGCGAGGATGGGTTTGAACTGGTAGTCGGCAGTGATACCCTGGGCAGTGAGATAAAACAGGGGGAGGTCATCGGTATAGTGGGACCTAACGGAATAGGCAAGTCCACATTCGTTAACATGCTGGCAGGTGTGGAAACACCCACAACCGGCAGTCTTGAGACCGACCTTACCATTGCATACAAGCCCCAGTACCTGGAAGCGGATTACCCCTTAAGGGTGCGCGATTTCCTGCGCAGTATCAATTCCATGTTCGACAGTAGTTACTACCAGACAGGGATTATCAAGCCGATGCAGCTGGAAGAGTTGATGGACAGGATGCTGCCCGAACTTTCAGGAGGTGAGCTGCAGCGTGTGGCAATAGCGGCATGCCTGGGCAAGACCGCAGATATGTATATCTTTGACGAGCCAAGTGCGCACCTGGATGTGGAACAAAGGGCAAGGGCCACAAAAGTGATACGCAGGTTCGCAGAGAATAATAATGTGACTGCCATGGTGGTTGACCATGATATCTATGTGATCGACATGATATCCGAACGTCTTATAGTGTTCAATGGCGAATCGGCAGTTCATGGAGAGGTACACGGTCCATTTG
>CBDUUM010000223.1:0-1998 GCA_965370445.1 uncultured Methanosarcinales archaeon | reverse complement strand
CTATTGCAGGTATTACAGTGGGAGATGCACATCCGGTGCGCATTATGGGTGTAATAAACCTGAGCGGTGAATCATTTTACAAAGGGTCAGTGACCGAAACAGGGAATGTTGTTTCAGCAGCAGAGCAGATGGTGACACAAGGTGCTGACTTCATTGATGTGGGTGCGCGCTCCACCTGGCCCCTGGCTGATAAGATCACACAGGAAGAAGAACGCAGACGGCTTATCCCGGCACTCAAACAGCTTATTAGTAATGTGGACGTGCCCATTTCAGTGGATACCCAGTGCGCCGACCTGGCCCGCGATGCACTTGAGATGGGGGCACATATTATTAATGATGTGAGCGGCCTGACCGCCGACCCTGGTATGGCAGAGGTCATCCGTGAATATGGCTGTCCTGTTGTGGTTATGGCATCAGAGAGGGTGCCCGGTGACGTGATAGGTATGGATGCTGTGATGCACTCACTGGATAGGATGATCAAAAAAGCTGAAGATACCGGTATAGCACCTGAGAAGATCATCATCGACCCGGCTATCGGGAAATGGGTGCAGGAAAAAGTACCGATGTATGATTTCGAGACAATTGACCAGCTGGAACGCTTGAAGGTATTTGGCAAACCTGTGCTGGCAGCCATCTCAAGAAAGTCGTTCATAGGCGAAGTGCTGGATAAGCCGCCTGCTGAAAGACTTATGGGTTCCATTGCAGCCACTGCTATTGCTGTCTATAAGGGTGCACATATTATCAGGACACATGATGTGGCAGATACTGGTGATGCCATCCGGGTGGCAGAGGCTATAAGGGGACGTAATATCACAGCCGGAAAACCAGATCACTCTGTTGAAGTACTGAATAATTACTCCATTGAAGCACAGGATAATTACTCTATTGAAGTATTGGATATTACCAGTGCGGAAGATGCACCTGGATATTTTAACAGGATAGGTGCCACAGGTGCAGGTGGCAGGGTGATGAAGGATAAGACCGTGCATAGGGTGCTTAAAATTAACAATGTCACTACTACGGAAGCCTTGATAATCAAGCAGGAAGCCCTCTCCCGCGGGTGCGATGCGGCCCTGCCAAGGGATGCCGTATCCCATGAAACTGATAGCGTTGACCTTATTTTAATGGGTACTGAACTTCAGTTAAAACGCTTAGCTGCAAAATTGGAATGCCAGGCCAGGGACCTGCCTGTGATAGCCGGACTGGTCCAGACCGCCCTGCAGCGGTTCAAGGACACTAATTACCGGTATGAGTAAATGGAGTAAATAATATGATAATCACACGACCTAAACCAATTGAAGAAATACTCAGTATGGTGGAGATGTTCCCTGATCTAAGTATCTGCGTGGTTGGATGCGGTGTATGTGCCCGCAAGATACAGACAGGGGGTGAGGCGCAGGTCAGCATGATGACGGCCCGATTGCAGCGCCGCGGCCTGGATGTACTGGATGGAAAGATGGTAAAACATGCTTGCAGCACCAAGTCCTGGGACAGCCTGGTTGAGGAAAATCCGGCATTGGATAAGGCCGACATGCTGCTGGTAATGAGCTGCGGTGCAGGTATTTCACTGCTGGGTCGTATCTCTGGAAAACCCGTACTGTCCGGTCTGGATACTACATCTCTTGGAAGTGTACTAAAGGATGAGACCTTTGAAAATTTTTGCGCCATGTGTGGGGATTGTAATGTGGGAATATATGCAGGATTGTGTCCAAAAGCAGGCTGTCCGAAATCCCAGGTGAACGGCCCCTGCGGCGGCTCTATTGATGGAGATTGCGAGATAGGGGGGCGTGAATGCATCTGGGCGAAGATATACGAGAGACTGGAGAGCAGGGGCATGCTGCACCTGCTTGATGGCATAAGACCGCCCGTAAACCATGACAGGAGGCTGTAAGATGGGATTTGCTGATGTACTGGGATCTGGTAAATTCGTAGTTACTGCCGAGGTAAGTCCACCTAAAGGTACTGACATTTCAGGTGCCCTGGCTGAGGCCGGACTAC
>CBDUUM010000222.1:0-2003 GCA_965370445.1 uncultured Methanosarcinales archaeon | reverse complement strand
GGTTTGTCCCTGTCTATCTTGGAGATGATGCGTGTGGGCCTGCCAGTGGTGAGCTGGCTGTACAGGACTGCGGCTGATATGCCTATACCCTGCTGTCCCCGGCTCTGCTTGATGGCATGGAAGCGGGAGCCGTACAGGAGCTTGGCAAATGTGCTGGGTATCTGTTCCTTGACTATGCCGGGACCATTGTCCTCAATTATAATAGCAACATTATCGCCGCCAGCATCTTCTATGCTGACCATGATATCAGGCAGTATCCCTGCTTCTTCACATGCGTCCAGGGAATTATCCACACCTTCCTTGACTGCGGTGAGCAGGCTGCGGGGTGCGGAGTCAAAACCCAGTATTTGCCTGTTCTTTTCAAAGAATTCTGCGATACTTATGGCACGCTGTTTTTTTGCAAGCTCTTCGGCTATTGGTACTGCCACTAATTTATCCCCTCTGTAAATAAGAAATTGACATCCATTTTTAAATGACCTACAGTATGGCAGTTATTAAATATTAAATTATTTATTTAGTATATTTTATTGAAAATCGATAGGCATCAAAGTTCTGCGCCTACGACTGTCTGGGTGGCGGTGACGTTCTCACTCTCACGTATTGTATCTACCAGTTTGTTCAATGTGCTCAAGCCTTCTACTTCGCTGATGACTATAAAATCATATTCACCGAACACGTGGTATATTTCCTTGATGCCATTGACATTCAGGAGCTGGTTGTATGCAGCCTTCTCCTGTCCCGGTACAACATTGACCATTATCACACCTATTACCATATATTGTCACCATCCTTTTGATTGCTATCGTCTGCGATTTTCTATTGCTGATTAATGGTTTTAATGTGGTTTAAATGTATTGTTCTGATGTGTGGAGAGGCTATTTTTTACAGATCATAACCTGGAGATATCCCATTCATTATAGGTCTGGTTCGATAATGTGTGATGGCTCCAATTTCCACTGGCGTATGTTCCAATCCCTGGTTTACCGGATACAGGAAAAGCCTGTATACCAGAGGAAGGTAATGAATACATAAGAATTTAAATGGGGAGTGAGATTGACAAGTTATATGAGTTGTAGCAAGGGGAGGAACCTATCTATCATTTGGGAATCCAGTAAATTAAAATTGAATCACTTCCGGTTTACCAAAGCGACAATAATCTTATTATTTGCCATCCTTACCTGCACCCAGATATCATCTGCTGCTGATTGGCCGATGTATTACCAGGATGCAAACCACAGTGCATTAAATCCGGAAAATGGTGCAAAAACAGACAATGTCCTATGGGAATTTGAGATTGGGGAATCAATAGACCCACCTGACAGCTGTGGTATGAATCACTCTTTTGCAATGGCACCTCCTGTCATAGCCTATGAAACTGTATATGTACATTCGAATGACGATTATCTATATGCAATAGATGCAAATAATGGAAAGTTAAGGTGGAAATTTAAAACAATCGGTCATGTGTCTGATATATCCTCTGCTCCAGCCATCGCAGAAGGGGCAGTGTTTTTTGGAACTGGTTATTATTCATCTTTCGATTCAGGATATGATGATCCAAAAGGTTATTTCTATGCTTTAGACACAGCTACGGGAAAATTAAAATGGGAGTATCCGACAGAGCATCTTGCTGAATCATCTCCTGTTGTGGATAATGGATGTGTATATTTTAGCTCAGATGGCATTTATGCGCTGGATACCAAGGACGGGAAACTAAAATGGAAGTATGATACATTCAGGATAATAGGTTTACCATTATTAATTTCAGGTGAAAATCTATATTATCCTGATTACTGCAACGATGCTTTTCCCCATGGAGTTTGTATCTATGCCCTAGATGCTGCCACTGGTAAGTTGAAATGGAAACAGGCAATAAGTGATGAAAATATTGTAAATCAATTCCCATCATTACTATCAGCAAATGGATTAGTTATTGTTGCAAATCCTGGAAAAACAGGATACGTATATGCCCTGGATGCACTCGATGGGGACATAAAATGGAG
>CBDUUM010000221.1:0-2037 GCA_965370445.1 uncultured Methanosarcinales archaeon | reverse complement strand
TCTTGAGCATGATCAATTATGAGACCTAAACGGCTGACGAAAATCGGTGTTAAACGTAGTTATTTTTCTCCCTGTGTTTTTTCACTATCATCCCCGCCCTCAATAAACTCTCAAACGTCCCCGCATCGCTCCAATATCCATCCAGCACAGAATACCCCATCGCCCCCTGCCTGATATACTCATTATTCACATCCGTGATCTCAAGCTCGCCCCGACCCGACGGCTTCAGCGTCTTTATGATCTCGAACACACCCTTGTTATAGATATACAACCCGGTCACAGCATAATCAGACTTCGGCACATCAGGCTTCTCCTCGATCCCGATCACCCGGTCCCCATCCAGTTCAGCCACCCCAAACCTTTGAGCATCAGGTACTTCTTTTAAGAAGATCTTTGACCCACCCTTAAAGCCCGAAACATCCTCACTGATACTGTCCTGGAAGATATTATCGCCAAGGATGACAGCCACCTCCCCCTCATCAGCAAACCCCTCGGCCAGCCCCAGCGCCTGGGCGATGCCGCCAGCCTCGTCCTGGATCTCGTAAGTAATGCGCACGCCCCATTCCGAACCCGAGCCTAACAGCTCAAGGAAATGTCCGGCATGGCCCCGGCCCGAGACGATCAGGATGTCGTCCAGGCCAGCATCGATCAGGGTTGCAAGGGGGTAGTAGATCATCGGTTTGTCGTAGACTGGGAGAAGGTGCTTGTTGGTGACCTTGGTAAGGGGGTAGAGGCGGGAGCCTGTGCCACCTGCGAGGATGATGCCTTTCATGATTGATTCTCCTTCAGATGAACTTTATTTGGGTAACAATGAGTTGGATTGCTCGGAATTGTTTTTAAATTATTCGTTTTCGGGGTCTTTTTTGCATAAGATGTGTGCAGTTTATTTAAATGTTGTTTTTGGATTACTTTTGAGGGTCAGGGGCTCCGGCTGAAATATATTAATAATGTTATTTAAACCACAGATAAACACTGATTTACGCAGATGCAACCTTAAATCTGCGTTAATCAGCGTTAATCAGCGTCTTAAAAATAACTGGGAAATGGAACAGTATCAAATCATATATCGAAAGAATTTTACGCCGGGTGAGTGGGTATGTCTGCTGGTTGTGGGTTGGGGGTGCGTGGTAGTCGCAGCCGGTGGCTGTAGAAATATATTAATAAAGTTATTATAATAAATCTGTGTTCATCTGTGTTTATCTGTGGTTCCTTCCTTCTTCTCCATATGATTTTTCACTATCATCCCCGCCCTCAACAAGCTCTCAAAAGTACCCGCATCGCTCCAGTACCCGTCAAGCACCTTATAACCCATCCGCCCCTGGTCGATATAATAATTATTCACATCCGTGATCTCAAGTTCACCCCGCCCCGAAGGCTTCAGCGTCCTGATCACTTCGAACACCTTTGAGTCATACATATACAGCCCGGTCACAGCAAAATTAGATATAGGCACATCAGGCTTCTCCTCGATCCCGGTCACCCTGTCCCCATCCAGTTCAGCTACACCGAACCTTTGAGCATCAGGTACTTCTTTTAAGAAGATCTTCGACCCACCCTTAAAGCCCGAAACATCTTCACTGATACTGTCCTGGAAGATATTATCGCCAAGGATGACAACCACCTCCCCCTCATCAGCAAACCCCTCGGCCAGCCCCAGCGCCTGGGCGATACCCCCGGCCTCGTCCTGTATCTCGTAAGTAATGCGCACGCCCCATTCAGAGCCCGAGCCTAACAGCTCAAGGAAATGCCCGGCATGGCCCCGGCCCGATACGATCAGGATGTCGTCCAGGCCCGCATCCACCAGGGTCTGCAGGGGGTAGTAGATCATGGGTTTGTCGTATACGGGCAGCAGGTGCTTGTTGGTGACTTTGGTAAGGGGGTAGAGGCGGGAGCCGGTGCCGCCTGCGAGGATGATGCCTTTCATGTTCTTTTCTCCTTTAGATGAACTTTTTAGGGTAACAATGAGTTGGATTGTTCGGAATTTGTTTTTAAATTATTCGTTTTCGGGGTCTTTTTTTGTATATGATGTGTGCAGTT
>CBDUUM010000220.1:0-2122 GCA_965370445.1 uncultured Methanosarcinales archaeon | reverse complement strand
TCAGGTGCGATATAACTATGCAGTTCAGCTAATCCCTGGACTACCCTCGGACCTGCCCGTTCGATCGTGTTCGGATCGTCTACCGGATAGACTTTATTATTTTTCACTGCATCCGTTTGCGCCAGTACCTGATTACCGGTTATGGCTTCCATTATGGTGTATGACCCTCCTCCCATACCTGAACAGATTATGATCTGAGGATTTTTATCAACAACATCTTCAATACTTATGACTGGCCAGCCTTCTGCCTCGATTATATTTTTGCCGCCAGCCATTTGTATCAGGTCATCGGGGTAGGAACCTGCACCTGCTGCATACATTGGCTCATGCCAGACGATATAAAGCACGCGGGGCTTTCTGCTGTCCGAAATATCTTCGGTCATGTCTGTTATACTCCCGATCTGCTGCGTCATATCCGCAGTAAGCGATGCAGCGGTATCATCGTTCCCTGTGATGTTCCCCACAAGCCGGATATTATCAAGAATATCATCCATTGTTTTTGGGTTTAATGAAACTACAGTGAGGCCCAGGTTTTTCAATGCATTGACCGTATCCTCGCCGTTGCCATGTTCGGCAAGGACAAAATCCGGAGAAAGGTTTACCACTGCTTCGAGATTTATAGTCGAGAATCCCCCTATCTTTGATAGATTGACAGCTTCCGGCGGATATGTATCATATGTGGTGCCTCCGACCACCCTGTCGCCGGCTCCTACTGCGAATAATATCTCGGTGTTACATGGGGACAGGGACACGATGCGCATTGGTGTTTTTTCGATCGTTACTGTGTATCCGAAATTGTCGGTGACATTGATGGGATACGCCAGTGTGTTCGGGGTCAGCAGTACGGTTACGGTTAGAATAAACAGAACGATACGGGATGTTTTTAGCATTAGTAATTCCTCTGACTTCATCTGGATATTTCATATATATAACTGGTGTTCTGGGTTACAGGTGTTAGCCGGAAAGATTCAATACATCGTTAGCGCAGTCAAATGAAAACGTGATCAAATATATCCCAGGTTAATTACCACTATTGGATACATCAGTTCTTGATATTTACAGATATCTTCTTTTTAGTCACGGGCACCAGTTTCTTCCATTCAACTGTGACATCTTTCTCCAATAAATATTCATCAACTGTTTTATCTGAGGGTTTTCCATCAACTTCATACAGGAATAATCCTTCTTCACCATCTGTAGATATTACATATTCCCTATTGCCCACTCTTTTAACCTCTACAGCCGACACGCTTCTTAGTGCATCTAACAGGCTGCTTCCTTTTGGCAGTTCGATGTTATCAACTTTAGCAAATTTATCTAGTATATTATTCATATTTTCTGATTTGAGCTTGAGTATGTGGGTTTTGCCGAATTCTCTTCTTTCAATAAGGTCGGCATCTTCCAGGATCCTGACATGCTTTGCCGCAACAGGGACCGAGATATTCAATTCCTTTGCCAGTCCTGAAATATGCATCTCAGTATCAGCCAGTACCTGCAGCATATTCATGCGGGTGGAGCTTCCCATTGCCTTGAATACTTTATTATCTATCTGGGTCATATATGTTATCTTAAATCGAGGTGATATTTAAGTTCTTCTTTTATGACCGGCACGGAATTATTCCAAAATTACTTTGGAAGTGTTCAATCAACTATATATTGGGATACTACAGAATCCCGACATATATTTCGAAGCTCTCAAGAAGGGATTTTTCTTTTAGCCAGGGTCTCCAGTGATTTACTTTCAGTGTTACCTCTCCGGCCTGCATTGCCTTGAATATCCAGCTTCTTAATCCTTCATATCCTATGGCTTTTCCGGGTCCGGCCTGGAATTCTGTCTTTTGAAGAAGGAGCCTTGGGTCATCAGCTTGTTGAATTTCCCAGCGATATCCTGTGGAAGGATTTTCAGGCAGGTTCAGCTCAAGTTCTTCCCCTACCTCTAATTTTATTTTTTTCTTATTATCTTCCCCGGAGACTGAATATTTTGATTTTTTCAATATTAAGGCCCTCTGACTCCACTCATCTGCCACATACCTAAATCCTCAATGGCGCATTGGTTATACTTCATTTTAAACCACCCGTCTTCTCCCCAGTCTGTTCCCCAGCTATTCTTGCATATCCAGCA
>CBDUUM010000219.1:0-2126 GCA_965370445.1 uncultured Methanosarcinales archaeon | reverse complement strand
ATAGTTGAAACGATAAATGGTGAATTATAATTTCCATCCTCCATGGTTCCGACTCTTGAAAGATGGGGGCGTCACCCCCCTCACAGAAACCCTATCCCTTCAGGCAGCCCACCCACGTTCTCCCTGAACACACTAGGCTACGTATCTGGAGCCACCTCCTCCTACGCATAAAAAGTACTTACCCAGCACTCGCCCAGCACTCAACCCCAATCCTGCTGCACCCCGACCACACCCCCTCACCTATCCCAACAGCCATATCAATATTTACTCACACATCCAAATAACACCTGCACCTTAATATCTTCAACATTAAATACTAATAAAGAAATGTACCACCCATGAACACACACGCCATTGAGACATTCAACCTGACCCGCAGATTTGATGACATAGTAGCAGTAGACAACATCAATATCCAGGTTAACAATGGAGAACTATTCGGCCTGTTAGGACCAAACGGAGCAGGCAAGACCACACTCATCAACATGCTCTCCACCATGGTAACACCAAGCAACGGCAGTGCAAAAGTATGGGGAGCCGATATCACCAAAAACTCCTCAGAGGTCAGGAAAAATATCGGCATGGTGTTCCAGGGTACCACCCTTGACGACAGGCTCACAGGCAAGGAAAACCTGGACCTCCACGGACGGCTGTACGGCCTGCCAAAACAACTGCGAAAACAAAGAATCGCAGACGTACTGGAACTGGTCGAACTCAATGATAAAGCCGATGTGATCGTCAAAACATACAGCGGCGGGATGATGAGACGCCTCGAAATAGCCAGGGGACTCATGCACCACCCAAAAGTACTGTTCCTTGATGAACCCACCCTCGGACTTGATCCCCAGACCCGCAACCATATATGGGACTATATACGGCAACTGAACAAGGAAAAAAACGTCACCATCATGCTGACAACACACTATATGGAAGAGGCCGACCACCTGTGCAACCGCATAGCCATAATCGACTTCGGCCAGGTAAAAGCCCTGGACACGCCGGAAAACCTGAAGAACGCACTGGGCGGGGATGTGATCATACTTACCGTGGAAACGGGGGAGCTTGCTTTACGACTACTCGACCTTTACAACAGGAACGGTTCTGCCGAAAGCGTCCAGCAAAAGGACAGCAGCATATTTATCACTATCAAGGACGGGGCGGGCCAGATACCCCATGTCCTGAAGATCGCATCCGATGCTGGTATCAACGTCCTGTCCGTCGACCTGCACCGCCCCACACTGGACGATGTATTCCTATCCTATACAGGCAGAGCCATCAGGGAAGAAGAGACCAGCAGCGTTGACAGGATAACCTATAATCTCCAGGCAAGGAGGCGCTGATATGGCAAACCATGTATCAGGTTTTTCTGAAAATATCGTCATTGCCCTGAACACGGTATATACCATGTGGCTCCGTGAAATGCTCAGGTTCAAGAGGTCAAAGAGCAGGATCATCGGCTCCCTGGCCACACCCCTGTTCTTCCTGGTAATTCTGGGCACAGCATTCAATTCATCATTTGAGATGCGCAGCGGTGGACAGACTAATATCGGTTTTTTAGCCCCGGGTATCATCGGTATGGCCATCCTGTTCTCATCCCTTATAGGAGGTGTCAGCATCATCTGGGACAGGGAATTCGGATTCTTAAAGGAAATACTCATTGCCCCGGTGCCCAGGTTCTTTGTGGCACTGGGAAAGGCACTGGGGGGGGTGACCACAGCTATGATACAGGGCACATTGATCATGCTGATAGCATTTGTCATCGGGGTAGAGTACCAGTCCTATCTTGGGATGGCTGCCAGTGTGGGTGTGATGCTTCTCATCGGACTGGGTTTTATCGGGCTGGGCATTGCACTGGCCTCGCAGACCGAAAGCCATGAAGGGTTCCAGATGATAATGACCTTCATCACCATGCCTGTACTACTGCTAAGCGGTGCATTTTACAGGATAGGTGACCTGCCTTCGTGGCTGAAAACGCTGGTCTATCTTGACCCGCTTACATACGGTATTATGGCGCTGCGATATACCCTGATGGGCGAGACCGAGATTCCGATACACATATGCATTGCAGTTTTATTCCTGTTTGCTACTGCCACCATAGGTCTTGGTGGATATATGTTCCAAAAGGC
>CBDUUM010000218.1:0-2148 GCA_965370445.1 uncultured Methanosarcinales archaeon | reverse complement strand
TCGTAATCCCTGACCTCCCCGGTCTCAAAGGTCAGCATGGCACCTTTGTATGCTTTATCAGGATCTGTGAAATAATCAGCAAACGGGGTTCCGATCAACTCTTCCCTTCCTCTGCCTGTAGCCCGTGTTGTAGCCTCGTTCACATCCAGTATGATCCCTTCCTGGTCAAATGTCACCAAAGGATCCAGGCTCGTCTCAATTAATCCCCGGTTGTAATGCTGCAGATAATGCAGTTCCAGCACTTCACGCTTGTGCCGTGTGATGTCATGGCCAGCGGCAAATGCCCCTGTTACCTTTCCTGTCTGGTCTTTGTATAGCGATATGTTGAATGCAACAATGGTATTGGGTTCATCCCCGGTTTCTATGACCAGTTCATAATCCTTTACCTCTCCCGTATCAAATACTTGCTTTACTGCATTGTTTGCCTTGACCGGATCACTAAAAAGATCAATAAAAGGTGTTCCTATCAGTTCATCCCGGCTTTTCCCGAAAATCCGGACTGTTGTGTTGTTCACATCAACAATAATGCCTTTTGTATCAAAGATCAACAGAGCATCCTGACTAATAAGTCGCAATTCTTTTTCCAGGAAAATAAGTGGTGAATCTTGTATGGTCTTATTCATCTAAAACCCCCGACAAGTAATAATTATGATTTTTCTCTTATTTTATATATGTTATATTATTTTATATTAGTCTATTGTTAGGTTAAAGTCTGGCATTTTGTGTATATACATCAGGTAATATACACGGAATCAGGACTTTGTTATATCAAATATCAGAACGGGAAGTATCGGTCCATCCCGTTTTTTTCCTTCTGATGCGGTTCAATATTGCCTGCACACCGCAAAAGCTGATCAGCCATACATGGAACACTAACCCCACAGTCTTGAACAATATGCAGTCCTGCCCCTTTGACCAGAGCCTGAATCCATAGAAAGGGACAATGGGGGACAGCAAAAATGCCGCAAATGGTAGCGTCATGGACGTAAACCATGCCAGCTTCTGGTTCACAGGGATGGGTGCAGAGTAAAACTGCGATATATTCTCTTCCACTCCCTCCAATGCACCTGACAGCCATCGTATCCGCTGGTTGTAAAGTTCTTTCAGGCTGGTGGGCGCCTGCTCACCCACTTTTGTTTCTGCCAGTATAGGTTTCTTGCCGCTGATGTATATCCGCTGCGTGAATTCCAGGTCTTCGCAGTACACATCCTCGTTGAGACTCGTATCATCAAGTGCCCTTGCATCTATCACACCAATAAGCCCATTAAATTGTTTAAACCCGTCAAAGCGTTCATACAGCCGGTACACGTCTGCGAAAAAAGAATATTCGGCAGCGATTATCCTGGCCACCCACCCTGAATCCTGGTTAGTGATGTACCGTGTGCCGCTTGCTATTACAGCACTTGCATCCATTTTAAGGGCATCGATGCACTTCAATATAAAATCTGGTTCTGGGCGACTATCCACATCAAAAAGTGAAATGTAATCGGCATCCAGTATCCCATCCGGTCCCCTGATGGCATCCAGGCCGTCGTTGATGGCACCACCCCTGCGCCCCCGTGTATCAAACCGGGGCAGGTAACCAATGTTTCCAGACTCCAAATACCGGATGCGTTGGTCAGGTCCTTTTGGACAATCTATTATATAAGTAATATTAACACTCAGGTCAGACGTTTCCAGTTGTTCCAGTGAATCGATCGATTTTTGAATTATTGAAAGGGGTTCAAAAGGCGCAACCGGTATCAGTACACAAACTTTTTCCATATGGGTATTATAAAAGTATTAATAGTTTATACTAATATCTGAAAATTTATATTATCAGCCGGAACAGAGGATATTATTTCAGGAAAAGACATCCTGCTTTGCTTGCATAATAATCTAATCTGAAAAAAGTAACACTGCATGATTTTACTTACTGTTCCATCCACTGAAAATATCCACATCTTTTAATATTTTTACACTTACAACGCCGCCGATCACCAGATTAAGGTAGTAAGTGATTAACCGCCATGCTGCCACCACAACACCCAATATGGAAACAGGGACCAGTATCCCGAAAAGTGCGGCCCCGCCCAGTTCTGCGATACCACTTGCTCCAGGTGTAACCGGCACTACCATGATAAACGTCAGGAACACCTGTACTGCCAT
>CBDUUM010000217.1:0-2149 GCA_965370445.1 uncultured Methanosarcinales archaeon | reverse complement strand
TTGATTTCGGTCTTTACATAGATGGGCTGGGTATTCTCATAGCGTTCTTAGCATCGGGTATTGGTGTGATCATCATGTCCTACTCAAACGGCTACATGTCCCACAAAGAGGATCTGCCAAGATATTATATGTGGCTTCTTTTGTTCATGGGTTCTATGGTAGGAATGGTATTCTCTGCAAACACAATCCTGTTGTTTATTTTTTGGGAACTTACGAGTGTTACATCCTATATGCTTATCGGATACTGGCGCGGTAAACCGGAATCGATCTACGGTGCAACAAAATCATTGATCGTGACAGCAGCAGGCGGACTTGTCATGCTGGCAGGATTTTTGTTCCTTCATTCGATCACCGGCACCTTTGACATACCTACTATCCTTCAAAACGAATCATTGATCCAGACCGTAAAGGATCATGACCTCTTTCTTATAACACTGGTATTGATATTCATAGGCGCTGCCGCAAAATCGGCACAGGGCCCATTTTACATATGGCTGCCAAATGCCATGGAAGCCCCAACGCCGGTCAGTGCTTTTTTGCATTCGGCAACAATGGTCAAGGCAGGTATTTATCTTGTAGGAAGAATGCATCCGATTTTCTCTGGCACAGATGCTTGGTTAATTATTGTATCCGGCACAGGCATGATCACAATGGTAATGGCAGGGTTTATGGCATTCCGGCAGACCGACATAAAGGGCATACTGGCATATTCCACGATCAGCCAGCTTGCTTATATCATAACAATGTATGGCTATACCACACATCAGCATCCTGGTATTGGTGTTGCAGCAGCAACATTCCATATAGTGAACCATGCGACATTCAAGGCATGTTTGTTCCTTGTAGCCGGAATAATTGCACATGAATTAGCCACACGTGATATAAGGAAAATGGGCGGCCTTTGGCGTGAGATGCCGATAACATTCATCATAGCGGTAATTGGTGCCCTTTCTATGGCAGGCATTCCGCCCCTGAATGGTTTTTTGAGCAAGGAGATGTTTTATGAATCATCAGTTGAGATGGGGGCTGCACTTGGGTCTCCGTATACCATATTGATCCCTGTTATCGCAATAATGGGTGGAGTATTCACATTTGCGTATTCAATAAAATTAATATACGGCATATTCCTTGGGAAACGACCTAAGGAGGGGCTGCCGCAACATATACATGACCCGTGTGCCACTATGCTTGTTCCTGCAGCATTCCTTGCATTCCTGGTGATCCTGTTCGGGCTTGTACCGTCCATTCCGATTCATAACATCGTCGAACCAACTGCCTCCGGGATTCTCCTTGAGCCTGTGCATCTCCATGTAAAGTTGTGGCACGGGGTTACGACACCATTGATCATGACGATCGTTACATTCATTCTTGGAATACTGGTGTATTCGAAATACGATGCACTTGCTGCCTGGCAGGACAGGTTCAATGCACGCCATCCGCGCATAAGTGTAAACTATCACTACGATGCGGCTGTTGACAATGCCAAGACCTGGGGCCACAAAATATCATCCGTCACACAACCAGGCACGATCAAGACATACATCAACGCGGTGCTGATCCTTATAGTGGTTCTTGTTTGTATCCCGATCATTTTACTGGGTGCTGATATCATCCCACAGACGTTGAATTTTGATATCGCACCATATGAGGCATTGCTTATGCTACTCATGCTTGTAGCAGGAATTGCAATAGTGGTATTACCAGGGTACCTGCCAGCGATCATAGCATTGTCTGCACTTGGTTATATGGTCGGTCTTCTGTTCATATACCTCAAAGCCCCTGACCTTGCACTGACCCAGGTGCTGGTTGAAACGCTTTCAACGATTATTTTCTTCCTTGCAATTGTAAAAATACCGCAAAAATTCAAGGAAAAGATTCCAACTACCACTCTGGTCAGGGATATCATCATTTCAGGTGCAATAGCAAGCACGGTTTTCATTATGCTGATCAATGCAACCCAGGGAATTGTATCACCCTTTGAATCACTATCGCATTATTTCATTGAAAACAGTTTGACGCTTGCAGGCGGGCACAATATTGTCAACGTCATCATCGTTGATTTCAGGGGTTATGATACCCTTGGAGAAATATCCGTGCTGTGTCTGGCAGCGCTTGGCGTATACAATCTTATCCACAGCAGGAGTGAAGA
>CBDUUM010000216.1:0-2153 GCA_965370445.1 uncultured Methanosarcinales archaeon | reverse complement strand
TTCAAACAAAATCCTTATCTAATCTAAGCATTATCAATTACCAAAATAATGGTGACAATATTATGCAGATACTACTCATCCATTCAGACCATATCGAATACCAGGTTAAGAAAAAGACCCCGGTAGCAGAAACGATAGAAGAAGACATGAAACATGGCAGCATGGACGAGGCACTGACCGTATTTATCGCTGTGGAAAAAGCAGACGAGTCCGACCCTGAAAAAGCCGTTGCAACAACGGTTGATGAGATTAAAAAGGTAGCAGGGCAGGTCAAGGCAGAGAATATCATGCTCTACCCCTATGCCCACCTGAGCAGTTCCCTGTCATCACCCAAGGTGGCAATACAGGCTTTAAAGGATATAGAAGATGCACTGAAAAGTGAATATAATGTCAAGCGGGCACCTTTCGGATTCTACAAAGCCTTTGAGATAAAATGCAAGGGCCACCCCCTTTCAGAACTTTCCAGGACTATCCGGGTAGAAGGCGAAGCGACACCGAGCGGCACTACATCACCAGTATCCGCAGAATCCACAATATCCACAGCACCAGCAGCTGGGAAGGAAGAAGTAATCAGCGAGGCCATCAAGGCAGAAGAGAAAGCAAAATCCTACTGGCATATCCTGACCACGGACGGAGAGCTGCATTCATTTGATGATTTTGATTTTACAGGACACGATAACCTGCGCAAGTTCAGGGACTACGAGGTGTCCAAGAGCAGGGCAGTGGACCGTACACCACCCCATGTGGAATTGATGCGGCGGCTTGAGATTGCGGATTATGAGCCGGGCAGCGACAGCGGCAACATGCGGTTCTATCCAAAGGGACGGCTTATCAAGAGCCTGCTGGAAACCTATGTGCTGGACCGCACGGCAGCCATGGGTGCAATGGAAGTGGAAACTCCGATCATGTATGACATGAACCATCCCACGCTAAAGAAATACCTGGACCGGTTCCCTGCACGCCAGTATTCTATCGAGGCCGACAAGAAGAGCCTCTTTTTGCGCTTTGCAGCATGTTTCGGCCAATTCCTGATGAACCACGACATGACCATCTCTTACCGCGACCTGCCCTTAAAGATGATCGAGATGACCCGGTACAGTTTTCGCAAGGAACAGAGCGGTGAACTGGTTGGGCTGCGGCGACTGCGGGCCTTTACCATGCCTGATATGCATACGCTGGCGGCTGATATGGAGCAGGCCATCATGGAGTTTGGGCAGCAGTATAATATGTGCATGAGCGTGCTGGATACCATGGGGTTGGGGCTGGAGGACTATGAGGTTGCGATACGGTTCACCAGGGACTTCTATGAGGAGAATAAGGAGTTCATTACCGGACTTGCCCAGGTCGTGGACAAGCCGGTACTGATAGAGATGTGGGATGAGAGGTTCTTCTATTTCGTGCTGAAGTTCGAGTTCAATTACATTGATGCCCTGGATAAGGCCAGTGCTCTTTCTACTGTGCAGATAGATGTGGAAAATGCAGAGAGGTATGACATCAATTATATCGACCGACAGGGTGAGGCACAGCGTCCCACCATATTGCACTGCTCGCCAAGCGGTGCCATCGAGCGCATTATTTACGGCCTGCTGGAGAAGCAGCATATGCGGACGCAAGCAGGCGGGGTGCCTATACTGCCGATATGGTTGTCCCCGACCCAGGTCAGGGTCATCCCGGTAGCTGAGCGGCATATGGAAGCGGCCGGGGAAGTGGCACAGATGCTGGGCTGCAGAGTGGATATTGACGACAGGGCCGAGACTGTGGGTAAGAAGATACGGGATGCAGGTATGGAGTGGATTCCGTACGTGGTCGTGCTGGGTGATGAGGAGTTTGTATCGGGCGACCTTAGTGTGACTGTGCGTTCAGAGAGCCAGCCTAAAAAGCCTAAGCAGGTGAAGATGAAGGCATGGGACCTGTCTGTCAGGGTACAGACCGAGATTGCGGGGCTGCCTTATAAGGGTCTGGCACTGCCTGTGTATCTCTCTATGAGGCCCAAGTTCTTATAGATGGAAAGGCTTTTAATTGATTAACGAGTACAGAAGGCAACACAACCCAGGTTTTATTGCGGGACAGTAGGGTAGCCTGGCCGATCCTCGAGCGTTTGGGACGCTTGGACTGCGGTTCGAATCCGCGCTGTCCCACTTGATTATTTTTCT
>CBDUUM010000215.1:0-2155 GCA_965370445.1 uncultured Methanosarcinales archaeon | reverse complement strand
GTGCCAGAACATCGAGACATGTGGATTATGACCTAAAGCAAAGTAACGGGATCATTGCTACGGCGGATGGTAGTATTATTGATGAGGTGGCAAAGGCAGTGAATATCCAGGCGTGCGTGCTGGAACAGTTGAATCTCAGTCCGGTCATTATTGAGGGGGTTTTCAGGTGAAGCGTATCGGTATTGCAGTGACCGATCCCGGGGACTGGACTGCTATTGCATTGAACGATGCACTTGTAAAAGCCAGCGCCCGGCCTGTTGTCTTCAGACTTCACGATGTGACCACAAGTATACAGGAACACAACAGGCTATATACATATTCAGGCGACACTGACCTGGAATCTCTGGATGCAGTGATCGTGAGGGACGTTGGTGGTAGTAGTAGCGTTAGCAATGGTAGCAGTGGTGATAGTAGCAACGATGATGGTAGCAACAATGATGGTGGTAGCGGTGGTGGCAGTAGTGGTGCCAGTAGTGGTGGCATTAGTGGCGGCGGTTTAGAAGATATGCCGTACAGACTGGATGTGCTGTGCAACCTGGAGAGGTCGGGACTGAAGGTGGTAAATCCGCCCGAGGCCATTCGTACTGCCGCCAATAAGCACATGTGCTCATACCTTTTCAGGGAGCACGGCCTGCCCACCCCTGATACTATACTGACCACCGACCTGGATGCGGCCATGGATGCGATCAGGGATTGGGGCAGGGCGGTAGTAAAGCCTATTTTCGGGTTCAAGGGAATGGATATCCACTGCGTGGTCGATGATGAACACTCTGTAAAGCTGCTGGGTTCAGTCATTGACAGCAGGGGCGTGCTGTATCTGCAGCGTTTCATTTCCAATCCGGGCAGGGATATCAGGGTTTTTGTGGTGGATGGGGATGTACCTGCTGCTATCTATAGGCTGGCACCCCAGGGTTCGTGGATAAACAATCTGTCCAGGGGCGGTTCACATAAAAGATGTGAGGTAACAGGTGAGATCGCATGTCTGGCAATAGACGCTGCACAGGCTGTGGGTGCGGTATATGCGGGGGTGGACCTTATCGAGGGTGAGGATGGGCTGCAGATACTTGAGGTGAACGGTACACCGTCGGGGCGTGGGATATACGAGGCTTGCGGGGTGGATGTGGCGCAGGATATCGTAAAATGTGTAGTGGATATGGTATGATGGGTAGTATTATATTGTTTTACTGTCATCACAGTATTCCCAACAGCATAAGGGTGATTTGATGAATAAGGGTGACGAACTGTATTCTGGAAAGGCTAAGACCGTTTACCGGACTGAGGATCCTGATGCGCTTATTGTGGTGTTCAGGGACAGCCTCACAGCATTCGATGGGGAAAAGAAAGCTGAAGTTTCTAAAAAAGGATATTATAATGCCCAGATATCTAAAAAGTTGTTCGAACTGCTGGAAGAGAACGGTATCGAGACCCACTATCGTGAGATGGTGACCGATAATGAGATGCTTGTAGATAACATCAAGATAATCCTGGTGGAGGTCATTGTTCGAAACATCGCAGCCGGTTCCATTACCAAGAAGTATCCTATTGAGGTGGGGCAGCCTTTGGAGCCGCCGGTCATTGTAATGGACTACAAGGATGATTCCCGCCATGACCCCATGCTGAATGAGGATATTGCGGCGGCACTGGGTCTTGCCACAAAGGAGGAACTGGCAGATATCAAGAAGACTGCATTGAAGATTAATGAGATCCTCAAGTCATACCTGGATGGAAAGGGACTTCTGCTGCCGGATTTCAAGCTTGAGTTCGGGCGCAGGGGTGATGAGATTATACTGGGTGATGAGATTTCGTGTGATACCTGCAGGTTCTGGGATAAGGAGACCGGGGATTCACTTGACAAGGATGTGTTCAGGTTCGATAAGGGCGACCTGATGGCGGCGTATCAGGAAGTTGCGCGTAGGATTGTGCCTGAGATATTCGAGTAGGATCTTATAATAAGTGCTGGTTTTAATTTATTCCATTCATTTTAGATGATGGTTTTTAATCTGTGTATTTACAGATATCTGTGAATGCAAATGTTCATGTGTCCAAATATCCTACAATATAAGCAATTAAGGTGATCTCATGTGAAAAGTGAAATTGGTCTATTTCCATGGGTCAACTGGTCTGAAGTTGCCAGAGAAGAAGTTCTCAGGAAAGA
>CBDUUM010000214.1:0-2180 GCA_965370445.1 uncultured Methanosarcinales archaeon | reverse complement strand
GCTTTATTCTCCATATCTATTCTTCTTGCTTTGATTTTTTAAGTTTGATCCCTTCAGATGTTATTTCAAACATAACCATATCAGGTAAAATATTGGTGCTGCGCATTTTCGGAACACCCATATAACGCTCCATTTTTCCGGTGTATGGATTTTCCTTTACCACAAGCTTGACTGAACCATAAACAGAATAATCGGCAATCTGGTGGGTCATATTGTATGCAGTGTCGTCCATAATAAATATGGTAGTATATCCCTTTTTGTTGAGTGTATAATTCAATACATCAAACTGTTCCCTGAAATCCTGGGCTGTTAAGCGCAGGGTAAATACCCCAATGTTATCAATAACGACGACATCCGTACCTTCCGTCACAGAATCGGCAAGATAGGGTAAGTCTATATCAAGACCTTCGGTTTCGAATCCATATTTTTTCTTCTGGTCAGCTTGAACCGAACGGCTCTCAAATACACGTTCAATAGTAAGCAGACCGTTCTCATAATATTTGTTAAGGTCAAGCCCCAGTATTTCTCCCTGGTGAAGTATATCTTCAGGTGTCTCTTCTGTTGCAATTAGCATACACTTCTTACCATCCAGGCAAGCTTTGTAGATAAAGTGAAGCGCGAAGATAGTCTTCCCGGCACCGGAAGCTCCTGTTACCAGTATTCCTTTACCTTTTGTATAACCTCCGCTAAGCTTTGCATCCAGTTCATCCATTCCTGTTGATATCCGTTCCATTATCTTTTTAGCTCCTTTATCCGATCTTTTTACCGGGTTTACGGAATGTGATACCATTTGATGTGATGTCGAATACAGATAATTCCAGTGAAATGTCGGTACCGCGCATCTTAGGAACATCCAGATAACGTTCCCTCATACCTGTGTATGGGTTTTCTTTTATCATAAGTTTAATAGAACCGTAAACCGAATATTCTGCCAGCATATGGGTCAGTTCATATGCAGTTTCATCCATGATGAACAGGGTGGTACAACCTTTGCCTGCAAGTATGAGGTTTATGGTGTCGATCTTGTTCCTGAATTCTTTTATACTAAAGTCCAGTGCAAATACCCCGATGTTATCGATAACCACCACTTCAACATCATCCGGCACTGATTGAACTCGCTCAAGTATGTCCATTTCAGTGATCTCGAATCCAGCTCCGAATTGTGCCGCCATTTTGGTACTTTCAGTTCTTGCTTCAAGCACACGATCGATTATAAGCTGTCCGCTATCGACATACGGTCGCAGGTCAAGCCCGAGTATCCCTGCCTCTGTGAGAATGTCTTCCGGCATCTCTTCTGTTGCAATTAGCATACATTTCCTGCCATCGGTGCAGCCTTTATAAAGGAAATGTAGTCCGAATATCGTTTTCCCGGAACCGGGAGCACCGGTTATCAACATTGCTTTACTCTTTGGGTAACCTCCGCTAATCTTTTCGTCCAGTTCAGCAATCCCTGTTGGTATTCGCTCCATTTACCTGTCCCTACATTGTGTATTTTTTTAATATTTAATCGTTATAATAATCTGGATAATAGTATATAAATTATATGGCAATAAAAGATTATAAGATTCTGTATGTGATTTACAATACTTTAGGTAGTGCCTCACAAATCGTGGATTTGCAAATGAATCGTGATATAATAAAACAATTTATATAGTTTTGGCATGTCAGTCGAAAAGTTTATCCTGAAACCTACCGATTTCTGCTATTATGATACAATTCACCAAGCTCCATGGAAATGGCAACGATTTCATTGTCATCGACGAATACAACGGCTTAGTAGTACCGGATAATAGCAAACCAGGCTTTGCCGAAAAGTACTGCAGCCGGCGGTTCGGCATCGGCGCTGATGGTGTGATCTTCCTGTCAGGATCAGAAACATCTGATATAAAGATGAGGCTCTTCCAGCCCGACCGCTCAGAAGCAGAGATGTGCGGCAACGGCATAAGGTGTCTGGTGAAATATGCCCTGGATGCAGGATACATCTCCCCTGGCACTGCAATAGTAGAGACTATGGCCGGGATACTCCCTGTTGAAGTGAAAGGCCATGGTGATAAGGCGTTGGTGAAGGTGAACATGGGAAAGCCCCTGTTTAACAGGAAGGACATACCTATGAAAGGCGAAGGCGAGTTCATCAACGAAACACTTGAAGATATGCAGGTCTCGGTCGTCAATACAGGCGT
>CBDUUM010000213.1:0-2193 GCA_965370445.1 uncultured Methanosarcinales archaeon | reverse complement strand
CAGTACGCCTGGCGGTACAGTCCCAGATCGCGGCATAACTGGAAAGTCTCCCTGTATCCTTCACGGAAATCCTGGTAATAGAACTCCACGCCATATTCAGATGCAAGACCGCTGGCAATGTCCCTTATCATCTCATGTTTCTGGTAAGGGGATATAAGCAGCGTTGTGGTGAACCTGGAGATACCCATATCTGATGCCTGCCGGGCAGTCTCCTCCAGCCGCAGGGTATAACACAGAGCGCACCTGTCATCAACCTCAAGTGCCTGCCTGATAAAATCCTCAAGCATGTATTCGTCTTTGTATACCACATCCAGCTCCACAGCCTCTGCATACTGCTGCAAAGTTTCAAACCTGCGTCTGTACTCTGTGAACGGATGGATATTCGGGTTATAGAAATAGCCAACAGGGTCAAAGCCGCCAGACCTAAGCGCATTTACCGTATAGGTGGCACAGGGGGCACAGCAGATATGCAGTAGAATTTCCATGTTCCTTTTCACCAACTTTAATAATACAAGGAATTGAATTATATAATGTTGTATTTATCGATTTACAAGGATGGTATGTATTGGAACTATCAGATAATGCACTAAAAGTGCTCAGGCGCAGGTACTTGCTAAAAGACGAACACGGCCACGTAACCGAAACTCCTGAACAGATGTTTCGCAGGGTGGCCGGTTATGTGGCATCTGCCGACGAACTGTACGGGGACACAGCAGGTTCTGAGCAGGAGTTCTACTCGGTCATGTCAAACCTTGAGTTCCTGCCCAACTCACCCACCCTGATGAATGCAGGCACCCGCATCAAGCAGCTTGCAGCCTGTTTCGTCCTGCCTGTAGGCGATTCACTTGATGAGATATTCGGGACCCTGAAAAGTGCAGCCATCATACACCAGAGCGGCGGAGGCACGGGTTTTAGTTTCAGCAGGCTGCGGCCCCAGGGAGATATCGTGGGCAGCACAGGCGGGATTGCCAGCGGCCCGGTGTCATTTATGAAAGTGTTCGATGCCGCCACCCAGGCCATCAAACAGGGAGGACGCCGCAGGGGTGCCAATATGGGCATACTGAGGGTGGACCATCCTGATATTGTGGATTTCATTACCGCAAAGCACGAACCCGGTGTGCTGACCAATTTCAACCTGTCAGTGGGCGTGACCGAAATATTTATGAGTGCTGTAGAGGCAGGGGAATCCTACGGATTACTAAATCCACGCACCGGTGAGATCACCCGGCGCAAGGATGCCATTGAGATATTCAACCTCATAGCAGCCTCGGCATGGGAGAGCGGTGAGCCGGGTCTGCTGTTCCTGAACCGCATTAACCGGGATAATCCCACGCCCGGGCTGGGGACGATAGAGGCAACAAATCCATGCGGGGAACAGCCCCTGCTCCCCTATGAGGCCTGCAACCTGGGTTCGATCAACCTTGATAAAATGTTGACGAGCGGCAGCATTGATTATGATAAACTTGGCCGTACAGTGGATATTGCGGTGCGGTTTTTGGATAATGTGATAGACCTGGAGCAGTTCCCGCTTGAGCAGATAGACCTGATGGTCAAGGGGAACAGGAAGATCGGGCTGGGTGTGATGGGGTTTGCTGATATGCTTATACAGTTGGGCATAGCTTACAATTCCCCTGAGGCTGTGCAGGCGGCTGAGGAGGTAATGACATTTATTTGCAACCGGGCCGTGCAGGCATCAGGAGAGATTGCACAGCGCAGGGGCGTGTTCGGGAACTTCGAGGGCAGTATCTATGACATATCGGGCAGGCCTAAAGTGCGCAATGCCACACGTATAACCATTGCACCCACAGGTACCATCAGCATGATAGCAGGATGCAGCAGCGGAATCGAACCTATTTATGCTGTATCGTATGTGAAGACTGTGATGGAAGGCGAGAAATTTGTGGTCACCAATCCGTATTTTAAACAGATGGCAGTGCAGGAAGGATTTTATTCGCCGGAACTTATGGAGCGTATAGCAAGTAAGGGCTCGGTACAGGGTATGCCTGATGTGCCAGGGGCTGTGCAGCGTTTGTTTGTCACATCACATGATATGGGGTACGAGTGGCATATCCGGGTGCAGGCTGCTTTCCAGAAATATGCTGACAATGCGGTATCCAAGACCATCAATTTCAGGCACGATGCTACAAAAGAGGATGTGGCCAGGGCTTTCAGGCTGGCGTATACGCTGGGGTG
>CBDUUM010000212.1:0-2203 GCA_965370445.1 uncultured Methanosarcinales archaeon | reverse complement strand
AAAACAAGGATTGAAGCATAAACCATATATCGTTTAACCTCACTCAAATGTCACGAATGAGTGAGATCAGGGAAATTCCCGGTATAGGTGAAAAGACCGCCCAACGCCTTACTGAGCATTTCGGGTCAGAGGATGCTGTACTGGATGCATTTAAGCGGCATGACGTGGCCGCCATTGCAGGTGCTCCGGGTGTTGGCCAGAAGAATGCTGTGACTCTTGTACAGGGATTTATTTTCAGGGACGAGAACTTCTCACCTGATGATTTCCTAAAAACGAAAGAGGCATGGCGTGTCTACAGGAGACTGCTTGACATCATACGGTCATACGCCAGCACTCCATATGCGAAGGATAAGCTGAATATTTATTTTCCCCTGCCTTCCTCGAAAAAAGAAAAGATCATATCAGTAATGACCGGTGTTTCTAAAGCATGCCTGATGGTAAATGGGATCGCTGCAGTCGAAAATGGAATCGTAGACCTGAAAACCGCTCTGAAAGGCGTAAGGCCCATAAAAAGAACCACCCCGAAAAAAGTACGGGACAGGGTGCTGGTGACAGCAGACCACGATGAATATGATATGGCTTTGGCGGCTTTTGGACACGCAATAGACGTGATACTGGCAGGCTCACCCAGGGAACTTGCAGATGCAGCAGCAGCGTACCACCATGTCACGTCCTCAATGAAACTCGAAGGTGTGGACCTGCCTTATAATGCAAATATCACATATGCAGATCTGGTGGCACTGGAAGTATGGGAAGTGGTCCCTGAACTGGAGATTGCTTTATTTTCCGGCAACCTCGCATCTATTACATCGGCTGCATATGCCTATGACCTGGTCATTGATACTAAAAGCCGTTTCTTTTCCAGTATCAAACGATCTGATGTCAGCCGTCTTGAGACTATACTGGATAAAGTGGCAGATGATGGTGGGGCCAGGAGCGGTTCCGACACTGATGTAGACAGAATACAATCAGCTCTGGAACAACTGGATGGCACAATAAAGTCTGCCGAAAAAACTGCTGATACACGTTTTAAGGAATACCTTAACAGCAGTACCGTTACCCTGACCGGTAAGGACCTGCTGGATGCAATAGGTGGTGGGGTCAGGGACCTGCTGGGCAGGGAGATGGCCGAACATTATAGGCAGATCATAAAAGAATCGGTCTTAGTTATTATTAAGGACCTGGACTTGAATCCTAAAGAAGGACTGTACCTGGATGGTCTTTTTTCCAATGACATCGTTACGACTATCCAGGCTGACATGGAGATAGTTGAACAGCTCAGGCAGTACCTCAATGCTGAACTGGCAAACCGCAACATGAAGATACTAAAGGAAACTGCCCGCAGCCTGTCAGGGCTTAAGGATACGGCCCGCCAGCTTGTATCTGAAGCCATGGAACTGGACATGTGGTTCGCTATCGGGCTCTTTGCAATGGAGAAGGGGCTTGTTACCCCGCAGATAGTCGATGAAGCGGGAATTGACATCAAGGGCGGCACAAACATGTTCCTTGCAGGGAATGTGGAGCCTGTCAATTATTCACTTGGAGACAGGGAGCGGAATTACGACACAGATGGTTATTCACCTGAACGGGTGGCCGTACTGAGCGGGGTTAACTCGGGCGGCAAGACTTCCACACTGGACCTGGTCAGCCAGATCATGATACTGTCCCATATGGGATTTCCTGTGCCAGCCGAAGCTGCAGTTGTGGGGTTAGTGGATGAGATGTATTATTTCGGTAAATCCGGTGGCACAATGGATGCGGGTGCTTTTGAGTCCACTATAAGGGAATTCTCTGTTGTATCGGGAACGGGGAAGATGGCGGTAATGGTGGATGAACTGGAATCCATCACCGAGCCGGGGGCATCAGCCAGGATAATCGGCGGCATACTTGAATCCCTTGCCCGTAATCCGCGGGCAATTGGTGTGTTTGTTAGCCACCTTGCTGAGAATATAATGGAACACACATCGGCACCTGTACGGGTCGACGGCATCGAAGCACGGGGACTGGATAAGAACCTTAACCTGATCGTGGACAGGAACCCAAGGTATAATTATGTGGCTAAGAGCACACCTGAACTTATCGTCGAGAGATTGGTGAGGCAGGCAGATGGTGTTAAGAGGGATTTTTACCAGCATCTTCTTGATAAATTCCAGTGAGGAGTTGCCTCACATTCGACCCCTTGGTTTCCATTGTATTAATCATT
>CBDUUM010000211.1:0-2204 GCA_965370445.1 uncultured Methanosarcinales archaeon | reverse complement strand
GGTCACAATAAACACACTGGGGGGCACACTCAATGTCACAATCGAAAATGATCTTGCTTTCATGGAAGGCCCGGCTGTTACTGTGTTTAACGGAACCATCCCATGATCATAGGAATTGATGATACAGACTCTGTAGATAGGATGTGCACCACCTATCTGACAGCTATCCTCATTGACAAACTAAAAGACCTGGGAGATATCAGGGGCCTGCCCCACCTTATCAGGTTGAACCCAAACATAAAGTACAAGACCCGGGGCAATGCGGCACTGGCAGTAGAGATAGATACTAACACCGATTCTGAAGAGCAGATCGTGACTACTGCCATATCCCTTGTAGAAGACATGGCCGACATGGACTGCGAAAATACTAACCCCGGCATAGTCTTCTTAAACGACCAGGCACGAAACGACCCTGGATTCAGGCAGGATCTGGAAAGTTTCATGTGGCAGGCCATGCGTGATGTACTGGCTGTGGAGGATGCCCGCTCCCTTATTAATAAATACGGGATAACCCACAAGGGATTCAAGAACGGGCGCGGCCTTATCGGTGCCCTGGCAGCATGCGGTTCTGTGCTGTGCGGCCTGCCGGATCACACCTATGAACTTATCGCCTATCGCCAGCCAGGGAACTTCGGCACACCCAGGGAGATAGACAGGGAATCGGTGTTCAGGGCGGACAGGGAGACGTACCCGGGAACATGGGATACTGTGGATATTTCCAATAACACTATTGTATTTGCACCACACTCCCCGGACCCTGTACTGTTCGGGATCAGGGGCGATGATATCCGGTCCATTGAAAAGGCTTTCGACATTATCGGCTCAGAACCTGCCGGGCTTACACTTTTGTACAGGACCAACCAGGGAACGGATTTTCACCTGCTTGATGCACAGATATGTGATGTACTTGAAGAAAGGTCTTACAAGTTGACAGGGACTGTGGTTGACAGGCCGGTAACTATCAGGGGCGGTCATATGTTCTTCACCCTAAAGGGTTCAGGCAGCATCCGGTGTGCGGCCTTTGAGCCCACCAAAGGTTTCAGGAATATTATCAAAGAACTGATACCAGGCGATAAAGTTAGGGTTTATGGTGGTATTGCAGACGGGACCCTGAATGTTGAAAAGATCGGGATACTTGAACTGGCAACTTATGAAAAGACCGGCAATCCTGTCTGCCCAACGTGCGGCAAGCGCATGAAATCCGCAGGCAGCGGGCAGGGCTTCAGGTGCAAAGGCTGTAATACAAAAAGTGGTGAGTTAGTCCGGACCCGTGTGGATAGAGGTATCAGACCAGGTATATATGAAGTGCCGCCCTGTGCCAGGAGGCATATCTCAAAACCACTGGTCAGGTCAGACGAACCTGATGTTTATCCTTCAAGATAAGGGATTATTCGTTTGTGAAAGATAAGAAGTACGTCCCGACCGGGACTCGAACCCGGGTCTAAAGCTCCGCAAGCTTCAAGGATATCCGCTACCCTATCGGGACACTACTCTCCTAAATGCACAGGGAGAGCGAACTTATTATTCTATCCAATTATCTTAAACCTTATCTATCGCCTGTCGAAGGCCGTCCACTTCGCCCCTCAGTTCCTGCAATTCCATGTGTACTTCCATGAGAAGGTTGTGGGTGGGACTGCGGTCGTCCTTTACTGCCTGCTGCTGGGAGAACACCATCTTACTGGGCAGGATGAATATGTACACTAATATCATGGCCACAAGCGCCCCGGCAGCCAGGGCCCCCAGGAACAGCATGTAATTAGGGAATAGCTGGCGCATATAGGCGTCGCCTGGGTTGTAGTACTGTATCCTGGTCACCAGCACGAAGTTCAACAGGGAGAACAGGAACATGGTCTCACCGACCAGTATGAGCATTCCACCTACGGTCGTAGACATGCGTTTTTGTTTTGGTATGAATCTGGTAATGGGCATGGTTGAATCACTCCGGCCAGATATTCTTTTGAAAGTATTTAGGGATTGCAGTCTTTGAACCACATCAAACGTTGTGGCCTGGTATCCCATCCCCCCAGCTTCACATCATGGCTATCATTTTTCATCAGATGCATAGAGATCTCACTGAATTTTATAATCATCGAGGAAATGATTTCTGTCTACACAGTTAAAGCTTGCAACGATTGATGAGATATAGTTTCATTCCAATACCTAGAATATATTGAAACCATTTTATTCCAATACCTAGAATATAT
>CBDUUM010000210.1:0-2220 GCA_965370445.1 uncultured Methanosarcinales archaeon | reverse complement strand
AGCGAACAAACACAACTTCCATTCCGCACTCCGGGACCGCCGGATACTCATGCATCCACGAGGCACCATAAAAGTGCCTGCCAGCCCCCACACCACAAGGGCGGATGAAGCAGATCGGTAAGGGGCACCAGGGTGGAGTGAAGGCGATAGGGGGCGGAGGGAGAGGTGAAGAATAGATAGGGGCTGGATTAGGTGCAGGAATGAAGGCAGCATGGGGTGGAAGATGACGGGCAGTGGCAATTCAGGTTCAGGTAGTTCTGGCAGTTGATAAATGTGGGAACATATCCGGATGTTCTGTGTGTATTGGGATCAGATATTGAGGGGCAATTCTATCAATCATGTTGCGTATCTCATTTCCGGATGCATGTCCTGAAGCGTGAGCTGAAAATAACTGTATTCCGAAATGTTCAAGCCAGTTTTTCTTTCTCTCTTCGTCAAGGTCCATATCATCAGAGAATGGTTCACAAGATGATTTTATCCATATAGCATTGTGCAGCTTGAGATCTATCAATTGATTGATTCCCCACAGGTTTATCGATACAATATACTTTTGCGGATTGTTCCGGAGTTCCTCAGAGGTGATAGAATTCGACCTGAAAAGAAAATCCCGTTCCCACTGAAAATAATCTTTCTCTACCAGCGATTTCTCTATCCCGGTTTTACAAAGCAATCCCCAGCTCTTCTTTGGTACCAGGATTTTCACATCATCTATGGAGAATGGAGATAAATTCCCCATCGCTTCGATGAGATAAGCGAGTTTCAAACCCACAACAAATTCCCTGCCATTTGTTTTTGCGGCATCGAATATGCTTTTGACCCTGTCAAGATCCCTTATTGGATGCTCCACAAAAACAAGTTCCTTTGAGGAGGCAACAATTCTTCCAATCTCGTCCTTAACAGTTTGTTCACTATCGATCTCATTGCTATCGATCCGTGTCCCTTCACACAATAACCATTTCGGACTACATTTTGCAGCCATTTCCACAAACCTTTCACTTGACTCCCGATTGTAACCATGGAATCGAATATCACCGGTATAGACTATGTTCCCTTCATCCGAATAGATGATAAAACCACATGCACCTGGCAGTGAATGATCAACTGGAAACATTTCTATCTCCAGACTACCGACACGTACCCTCTTCTCAGGTTCCATTATTTGAAAATCTCTTTCATGAACATATTCACTGTTCTTTTTAGTAACCCGTGATAGATTTCCTTTTTCGTTCTCATAGAAAACAAATGTTTCACATGCTGTGGTCAGATCCGAGGTTGTACCAGTTCCTGTTTTTTCAAGGCATTGTAATATGATATTTGTTGCTTTGGTGCAGTAGATCGGAATGTCGAACCGTAAAAAGTGTATATATTGTGCATGGTCCGCATGGGCATGGGAGAGAAAGAGAGCATCGATTCCCCTTTCTTCGGAGGGTCTTCCCATGTGCTTGAGATAATCCTCCCTATAGATTCCTTTAACGTCCGGGAGCAAGCCCATTTCCAGATAATCTGTTAGAGCGGTACATTTTCTTGGATTTAAAAACTCGGAAAAGTATTTCGAATTTTGACTGAAACTCATTCCAAAATCCAGCAGGATCTTTGTACCTTTGTGTTCCACAAATATTTTATTGCCACCGATCTCGGTGCTGCCACCCATAACATCTATTGAAACCATTTACTTCAAACCTCTCGCAAAGTTGTTCACCGGAACTTTCTTAATCATTTCATCAGCGTATGCCAGCATTATTATCTCCCATCATTTCCTAATGCTCTTTGAGCACCACCCACTTCGGCTTAATAGTTAGTATGATGTTGTGTGAGTTAAATAACTTGCCACCCGCAGATGTTCCCTCAGCCCGCTCTACACTCTGTTCTTTGCACCAGCACGCAAGCACCAGCACAGGGGGGCGGATAAGATTCATGAACAAATGAGGGCTGGAATCATTTAAGGTTAACCGCAGATGGATGCAGATACACGCAGATTGAAGGTTGCTGTTAAGTGTTTCACCGCAAAGAACCGCAAAGAACCGCAGAGTTCGCAGAGGTACGCAGAGAAAGCAAAAATGCTCTGCGCACTCCGCGGTCCTCTGCGGTTCGAAACTCGCACGAATCCATACGGCTGGCTGCCACCCTGCCGCCCTGACGGGCTGCGGTGGCAGGGTAAGGTGCAGAGAGGCTGGGCGGCGGGAGAGCAGTGGTAAGCCCACCACCACACCACGCCCAACC
>CBDUUM010000209.1:0-2236 GCA_965370445.1 uncultured Methanosarcinales archaeon | reverse complement strand
TTACCGGAATCTGCTGCTGCGTCTGCCTGATAAGTTCAATATCCCCGGGCAGCTTATCATATGCCTCCAGTTCATCCTTCACCTCATTGATAGGGGCAACAAGCTCATCCAGCAGGACATCCAGGTGCTTCAGCCCGCCCCAGATATCCTTATATTCCTCAGGAAAAAGTGCCTTCACATACTGCTGGCTCCTGACAGCGTTCTCAAGGCAAGTATTCAACACAGATTTAGCATCCAGGTGGAATTGGTATGCTTCGGATGGGTCCGTATCCTCTGGGATTGCAATCTTCTCAATTATAACATCAAGGTTCTTTACAAGATTATCCCGGTTGGATGCGCCAGCCTTGGCTAAGCGCTTATACACCTTTTCACCAAAAGACGCATCCACCAGGCGCTCTTTAGCTTCGGAGAGGTCCTCAAAGGCAGTATTGATCTCAGAATACTTATGCCCGATATGTACCCCAAGCCCAGCAAATGTACTCTCACCTTCCTTTTCCAGCCAAGCCGGAAGCTCATTGAACTTAAGAGTCAGTTTGGCAGGTGCTTCTTCCTTTTTCCCGAAAATCTTCTCAATGAATTTCAAGTATCTTCAGGCTAAAAGGGTAGTCAAAAATTAAAAAGTTATGGGAGGATACCTGTCAGGCATCCGTCTCATATTATTCGTTTGTCATTTCACCACTGAAATAGGTATCGTATGCAGCCATATCAAAATGACCGTGACCGCTGAAGTTGAACAGGATGCTCTTCTCCTCGCCAGTCTTCTTGCACTCAAGGGCCATATCAATAGCACACTTGATAGCATGGGCCGATTCCGGTGCAGGTACAATACCCTCCGTTCTGGCAAAGGTCACAGCAGCATCAAATATATCGGTCTGGTGGTATGCCACAGCCCTCATTATACCATCCGCATACAGCTGGCTTATAATCGGGGACTCACCATGGTATCTCAGCCCGCCTGAATGTATTGGAGGCGGCACAAAGTTATGTCCCAGTGTATACATTTTAAGCAGGGGTGTCATCTCTGCCGTATCCCCGAAATCATACCTGAAATCTCCTCCTGTCAGGGTGGGGCAGGCCGTTGGTTCCACAGCCACAATATCAATGTCCTTGTTATCCTTCATCTTATCGCGAACGAATGGGTAGCTAATACCTGAAAAGTTACTACCTCCACCCACGCAGCCAATAAGAATGTCCGGATAATCATCTACCATATCCATTTGCTTTTTCGCTTCCAGGCCGATCACTGTCTGGTGCAGCATAACGTGGTTCAACACGCTACCCAGTGCATACTTGGTATTGTCATGGGTTGCGGCATCTTCCACAGCCTCACTGATGGCAATCCCAAGACTGCCTGAAGTATCTGGATCTTTCTCCAGGATAGCCCTGCCAGCCTGTGTCTCGGTGCTGGGTGAGGGGATGACATTAGCACCCCACAGGTTAATTAGGGATTTACGGTACGGTTTCTGGTAAAAACTTGCTTTGACCATATATACCTTGCATTCCAGGTCAAATAAAGAGCAAGCGAAAGACAGGGCACTGCCCCACTGTCCTGCTCCGGTTTCGGTGGAAAGGCGTTCTACACCCTCTTTCATATTAAAATATGCCTGGGCAATAGCTGTATTTGGCTTATGGCTTCCTGGCGGGCTTACTCCTTCATTTTTATAATAGATCCTGGCAGGCGTCTTAAGGGCAGCTTCCAGTCGGTGTGCCCGGTATAGGGGAGAAGGTCTCCACAGGCGGTAAATGTCCCTGACCTCTTCAGGAATGTCTATGTACCTGTCCTGGCTCACTTCCTGTTTAATAAGAGCCATAGGGAATAGGGGTAAAAGGTCGTCCGGCCCGATAGGCTCGTTGGTCGCAGGGTTCAGCGGCGGTTCAAGGGGAGTCCGAAGGTCGGGCAGTATGTTGTACCATTGCTTTGGAAGCTCATTTTCATCAAGTATGATTTTTGTTCTTTCCATGTTAAATCACAGCCATTTCGAATAATAGATTTGTATCCTTTGGCACTTTTTGAAATACAGTTATTTTGGTATTTATTGCATACTCATATTATCTGGATTTATGCCGATACAAATCAAAATCGGTGCAAATCACTGTTGATCAATGCTTAATAATAACTGGAAATGATATTGTGCCAAATATTTGTAATAGTGTCATATTAACAATAGTATATTAATCTAACTTTCTATGATTTTAGCTACTTTTCTATATGGAGTTAAAACTTAGGAATGGACAG
>CBDUUM010000208.1:0-2247 GCA_965370445.1 uncultured Methanosarcinales archaeon | reverse complement strand
AGTGTGGTAAATGAGGCAAGGGAACTGGCTGGGATGGGTATTCCTGCTGTGATACTGTTCGGACTGCCAAAGGAAAAGGACGAGACCGGCACCCATGCATACGGTGATGACGATGTGGTCCAGAATGCCACCCGTGCGATCAAAGCCGAACTGGGAGACGATATAGCAGTGATCACTGACCTGTGCCTGTGCGAATACACATCCCATGGTCATTGCGGTATCGTGGATTATGAGACCGGTGATGTGCTGAACGACCCCACCCTGCCCTTGCTGGGTAAGACCGCAGTAAGCCATGCACGAGCAGGTGCGGATATTGTGGCACCTTCCGGAATGATGGACGGGATGGTGGCAGCCATCCGCCAGGCCCTTGATGAGAACGGTTTTACTAACACGCCGATCATGTCCTATGCTGCCAAGTACTCATCATCGTTCTACGGTCCGTTCAGGGATGCTGCGGATTCAGGATACAGTTTCGGGGACCGCTCCACATACCAGATGGACCCGGGCAACAGCAATGAGGCCATGCGTGAGGTGCAGCAGGATATCGAAGAAGGAGCAGATATCGTAATGGTGAAACCGGCACTGCCGTACCTGGACCTGGTCTACCGGGTCAAGCACGAGTTCGGGATGCCAACGGCAGCGTATAATGTAAGCGGTGAATATTCCATGATAAAGGGGGCGGTTGACCAGGGTTGGCTGGATGAGAGTGTCATTATGGAATCCCTTATATCCATCAAGCGGGCCGGGGCTGATATGATACTTACATATTTCGCCAGGTATGCGGCTGAAAAGCTCAAGGACGTATCCCCTTCAAATTAAATGGTAATTCATCATAGTGCTCGCAACTTTGAGACACAGATTACACATCCACACCTATATAATCATCAAGAGTAAGCAGCAAAACCCCATCCTTTTTTGCTGTCTTTTTCAGATTTTCAGTAAATCCGGATTTACTTATAAGACAGAAATACTCCTTTCGACCTGGTAGCCACTTCACATAACCGGCTTTTTCCCTGAGTTTATGGTACATATCAATGCCGACCTTCTTGTCCTGCCATTTACATTCACAACACAGGATTTGCAATGTATCGTTGTTCACTGCCGCTATGTCAATCTCATAGTCATTCTGCCCCTTAGGTGCCAGCGGGATTTTTCCCCATTGCCTGCCGATCTTGTGGAACCTGAAGGGAAGTTCACCAGTTGAATTAAGATGTGTCAACATCTCTATGCTTATCTGCTCAAATGTTTCGCCAAGAAATGTGTTGTAATTTATCCCAACGTCATCAATTGCCTGCATATGATCTCCCTGCTCCAATGAGTCCTTATGCGGCAGCACATACCTGAACCAGAAGCGCAGGAAATTGTCCCGGATACGGTAGATGGTCTTTTTTGTTGTGGTTTTCTCTGTAACAGGATGCTCTTTTCTTACAAAACCCAAGCGTATAAGGGTGTCCAGATAATACGGCAGGTCCTTTGCCTCAATAAACGACCTGTCAGCAATATCCCCGGGCCTGGTGGCGCCCTTTGATATGGCAAAGAGGATGTTCATGAAAGTGGCAGGCTCCCGCAGTTCTTCGCACAGCAGGAGTTCGCCCTCTGCATACAATACGGCGTCTTTTGCGAACAGGTTGTTCTTGAGGTTGTTTTGGAATGTGACATTCGGATCAAAGAACTGCAGGTAAAATGGAACGCCTCCGGCTGCACCGAATATTCTCACCAGTTCATCCCGGGATGATCCAGGGAAGAATTCGTGGATATGCCTGAACAGGATTGGCTGTACTTTTATCTGGCTTGTCCTTCTGCCATACAGTGGACTTGAATATGCGAGTGTGCTTTTCTCCATCATGGACACCGAGGAACCGCACAGTATGAGGTGGAATGGTCCGTCTTTTAGGATTTCATCGACTATCAACTGGAAGACTGAGGGGATTGAATCATCCTGTTGGGCCAGATAAGAAAATTCATCGATAATTATTACCAGTTTTTCCTTGCGGATCCATTTTGTCTTTATGTAATTGAACACCTCGTCAAATGTTTCCAGGCTGGGTTCGAAGTCATCGAAAAAGTCTGCAGCTTTTTTCCTGAACCTGTAGAGGTTTGACCTGGTGCCCCTTCTGTCTGCCAGGAAGTAGATGTGGGGCTTATCCTGCTGGAAATTGTGTATCAGTTCTGTCTTGCCAACCCGGCGGCGGCCGTAGATCACTGTGAATGAGAAGGCTTTGCTCTGGTAATCGCGGTTTAAGGATG
>CBDUUM010000207.1:0-2270 GCA_965370445.1 uncultured Methanosarcinales archaeon | reverse complement strand
GAAGATGAAGGAATTGATCTAAGAAAAGTGTCTAGAGAACAATATTACAATATTTCTATTGGCGTAATAGTACCTTATTCTACAAGCCTTGCTACAAGCAGCCCCATATCCAGCCCCATCTCATCTGCAACTACCTGGCATTTTGTCCTGAGCATGAATGCAATAGGACTGTACCCATACTCTGACATCGTCTCATAATTTGCCATACCCTTGCTGATGATAAGGGTTGCATCTTCAAGAGCCTCCACAAGTTCCAAAGGGGCCTCATCCAGACACACGCCTATTGCATTGGAACCTGTGGTCAGTACCCTGTCAACCATTTCGCCGATGCCGTGTATCTCTACATCCTCCATTGTTGCATCATTAAGAATAGGTGCCCCGCGAACCACAAGTGTCACTTTGCCGCCCATGCCCCGTATTTGTTCGATAACAAACGTATCAAGCAGGATCTCCCCGCTGTTGTCTACTAAATACACCACATTATCCAGCAAAGGCACCATCATCTCTATATCATCTACATCAAGCCCTTTGTTGAACATTTTCTTAAACTCAGCTTCAAAATCGTCTTCCCTAACATCGAACCCATCCACACCAAAATCAAAACTATTACCAATAGCAGCTGCCAGGGCGGCACGCCTGAACCCTTCCACTGATATCCCGTCACCCACAAGCGACCGGACAAGAGGCATCAACCCGGCAACTATCTCCCTGCTCTGTATCTTCTTTTCAAGATACGGGTCAGGATCACCAAGGGCCTCGTACGACCTGCGATGGACTATTGTGGATACCTTTGAGGATGGCTCGCCTGGCCTGAATGTCTGGTGCAGTGCGTCCAGTCCTGCCATTACAGCCTTGGTCACTATTTGTGGATCGTCCGTACTCAACAGAGCCTGGTAATGTACTCTTGACAGCAGACAATGGGCACATCTTGGATTGATCTTCAAAACTTACTCACCTTTTTTAGCAATGTTAATATCAATTGGATGACAATAGTTCATATGGTGATAAATATGTCGGAGCAAGAACCTCAAGATACAACTGAGTGGGAAACCTTTGCAGATAAAAAGTATGGTGATATTAAGAAAGCAATGAAGGATATTGAAAGTAAGGGTTCTTCCCAGTCACTGGAGCATAATATAAGGGATGTTACAAAAGGTTTTGGTGATATGTTAACCTCACTGGGTGCCCTTGCTTATGGAATTACCAGTGATGTGGTAGAGAAGACATCCAGTGAAGAAAGGGAAGCGTTCCAGGAAGAGATGAAGAAAAAGGGCAGTTCGGCCCGTAATGTTATTGCAGATGAACTGGATAAGGTTTCCAGTGCCCTGAGATCTGAAGCAGAGGTATCAGAAGAGAAGGAGGAAACTCCTGAAACGTCAGGAGATTAGGATTTCCTGCTGGAACAATGAGAGTTGGAGGAAGTAATACTTTGTATATGGGGGGTAAATCCCCTATTTCCACTATCCTCCGCCTGCTACGTACTTACCGGGCAGCCGCATGAGCATAATGGCTGATGCCGTCCCAAAAAGATTTATACCGATAGATTGTTAGCAGTTTCACGGCTTTTTTCCTGCTGTGCTTTTGTGGCCCCTGCTGGCAAATTCCGCTCGCTGGCAATCCTTACAACGTCCAGGGTACTTGTATCAAGCAGTTGGGCGGCTTTACTTAGAGATATCCTACCACTGCCGTAAAGTTCCAGCACATAGTCCTGCGCTCCCATATATAAAAGCTGTCTTAAGGCAGTAGATTTATCCACATGTTCCTCTTTTGTCCTAAGGTTTGCTAGTTCGATCAGGTTTTGCGGGATCCTTAGGGGATAGGATGCTGCTGCACTCATATTAAACCTCCAAATTGCGTCTTGCTGCATCATAATTAGGCCCGGATACGTACACCTTGATCGCATCCAGGGAATTAATAGATTCATCTTTCGTTATCACTTTTAGCTCATATAATCGTACAATAAGATCAGTTGGAATAATGTAGGGTATATTATTCTTGTCAAGCAGGTTCAGAAATGCTCTGTCATCTGTAACAATTACCTTTGCATCCGAATTATGAAATAGGTGCAAAGTAGAACATTCTCCAGCTCCAAAGGTACGGTTTTCAAGCATATTTTCCACCGATTTATTATTTTTTGTGTTTTCAACTTTCAGTTTACCTTTTTTTATCAGCCCGTTGATCTCGTATGCATCACCATGCGCACGTTCCATCCCGCGGATAACAGTTTCGTCATAAACTTCTTCGGTTATTGTACACTGGAAACTGTTTAA
>CBDUUM010000206.1:0-2373 GCA_965370445.1 uncultured Methanosarcinales archaeon | reverse complement strand
GGGTCCAGCTTTGCACCCCTCCATGCCGGGTATATGCCCGCAATAACGGATATTACCAATGATACCAAAAATCCGGCTGCAAGTATTTCTATATTTATTACTGTTAAATGTTCGAAATCCGCGATCCCCAACTGTGCTATCAACATAGGCCTGCCTACACTGTCTATCAAAAAGGAAAAAATAATCCCGAGCAGGTCGCCAAGTATGCCACCCAGTACGCCTATGATAATACATTCGGATAGGAACAACCTGATTATATCCAGTTCTGATGCCCCTATAGCCTTGGTAATTCCTATCTCATGAGTCCGTTCATACACCGAGACGATCATCGTATTTATTATCATGAGCCCACCCACGATCAATGATATGCCCGAAAAGAAAGCAAGGACAAGGGTCACAGCGTTCATTATTTTATTGACCGAATCTATTTCATCCTGTGCACTATAGCAGGTCAGCCCCAGTTTCTCAATGGCAGTTCTTGCAGCCGGAGCCTGGCCGGACTTATCTAGCTTAACCATAATGCCGTCATAAACATCCTTCCCGGTAAGCTCCCTTGCAATATTAATGTCAATGAATGCCTGGTCATCGGTATCGGTTCCGGTAGGTTTTAACCTGCCCGCTATCATGAAGGTAATATCCTTATCTATCGCCCTGCCTTCCTCTCCATACAACCTGATCGTGGCATCAATGGTGTTTCCGATCTCTGCCCCCTCTATCTTACTGAATTTCTCCCCGATATCACTTCCCAGCACAACCTGGTATGTTCCTTCCTCAAACCACATGCCGGCTTCAAGTTGTAGATCTTTGGCATCCATGTATTCCGCTGAAATGCCGTTGACCTCAAAATATGTCTTATTTGATGTCACATATGCATCCTTAACATACGGGGCAACAACAGACCCGGATTCCCTGACTGCACGTACTTTTGATTCGGTTATCAGGATAATATTTCCATTGCTGATTCCCGGGGATACTTCTATTAAGGTCAGGTCATGGGATTTTTGGATCTCTTCAACTGCATTGACACGGATCCCCTCTCCAAGGGATGTAACCCCTACCACGGCCGCAACACCCACTGATATCCCGAGCAAGATCAGCAGTGTCCTGACCTTTTTAGTTTGCAGCTGCCTCATTGCCAGCAAGAATGACTCAATCAACGATCTCACCGTCCGTTATTGTTATCACCCTGTCGGCATTGTTAGCCATTGCCTTGTCGTGAGTTGTGACAATAAATGTGATTCCCTGTTCTTTGTTCAGCTTCTTCATAAGGTCAATGATCTTCTTTCCGGTCCTGGAGTCGATGTTCCCTGTTGGTTCATCTGCCAGGATAAGCCTGGGATGGTTTGCAAGTGAACGGGCTATGGCCACGCGCTGCTGCTCACCTCCGGATAGTTCTGAAGGGAGGTGAAGCGCTCTATCCCTTAGTCCCACAGATTCTAACAGTTCTTCTGCCCTCTTCTTACGTTCTGGCTTTGGAACCTTGTTGAAATACATTGGATACCATACATTTTCCAGGGCATTCATTGTTGATATGAGATTGAATCCCTGGAAGACGAACCCCATTGTTTGCCTGTGCAGTTGCACGAGACTGCCGGCATTTCCATAGTCGATCTTCGCATCATCTATATAGACATCCCCGCTGCTGGGTTTATCCAGACATCCTACTATGTTGAGCAGTGTAGATTTTCCTGATCCGGACGGGCCCATTATCGAAACAAACTCACCGCTTGCAACAGCCAGGTTTACATCACTGAGCGCCACCACCTTGTTCCCTGAGCCAAAGGTGTAGTACTTTGATAATCCCTGTGTTTTAACCATACACATAATTACTCACCTTTTACCTGCCACATAAGCAATGGACATTGCAATAATCCCCATCAGTAGTTCAAAACCTGCTGTTTTATTCGCTTTCGCTTCTTCTTCCTCTTCGAACTCCAGCACCATGATCGCATTTGTCACTAACATGTAATCACCGCTGTCCTGTATGCTGGCAAAATTATCTTTGGTTTTCAGGTAATTTGTTACTTCCCGCTCGTCAATAGCGATCTGGGCTGATTCACTGGTCATGTATATGTCTTTCCACACTTTTCCGCTGCCGAATAATATCCTGATAATATCTCCCAGAATGGGCGTGACTTCTGCTTTCTCATTAAAAAAAAGCTTGTTGCGAGTCTGTTTTGCGCCCTGGGTTAAACCACCTGATGGAGAAGCAGTTATCAGGTATGCCCTGCTCACCTTTTCTGCATTTACATCACCTTTGAAATATGTGGTCGTTGTAGCCATTTCCGGGGTGATACCATGTTCAGCATAGATCATATCACAACCTTCATTGACCCAGTATTCGATAACTGGCGAGTCCTGGTATTCATAGAT
>CBDUUM010000205.1:0-2407 GCA_965370445.1 uncultured Methanosarcinales archaeon | reverse complement strand
ATGCAAGCTAATATGCAAGCTAATATGCAAGCTAATATATTTAGCCGCCAAAGTATAGAGCAAGTTAAATGAGCCTGAAAACCAGTATGGAATGCATAGTACCTGAACCATTGTTACACCTGGTGCCCAACAGTTTTGATATCATCGGCAATATAGCGATTATCTCTATACCGCTAGGACTGGATGACTATAAAGCACTATTAGCACAGGCAATTATCTCAAAACACGGCAACATCAGTACAGTGCTTAACAAAGTATCCATGCTGGAAGGGGAGGACAGGGTGGGAAGATATGAGATACTATCAGGCACTACTACCAGGACCGAACACAGGGAATACGGGTTTCGCTACCGGTTAGATGTAAATGAGGTATTTTTTAACCCACATCTTTCATACGAACGTTTCAGGGTAGCATCCCAGATCAGGGGCGGTGAGCACATATTGGTACCATTTTGCGGTGTGGGTCCCTATGTTGTGCCAGCCGCCTCAAGGGGTGCTTGTGTTGTGGCCGTTGAAAAGAACCAAAAGGCGTGTAAGTGGCTGGCAGAGAATGTGAGGTTGAACCGGGTCAATACGAACGTATCCATTATATGTGGGGATGCATCCCATATTCCCAATATGGTCAGGTGCAGTTTCCACAGGGCTGTACTTCCTATTCCTTATGGGATGGACCATTTCCTGTATGAGATATCCGGACTTGTAAAACAGGGAGGAATAATTCATTTTTATACGTTCAGGAAACAGTACCAGATACAGGAACTGTTGAAAGAGTACCGGGACAGTGGGTTTGATGTGCTCTTCTATCGCAGGTGTGGTAATGTGGCACCAGGAGTAAGTCGATGGGTTTTTGACCTGAAAAAACAATAAAAAAATCGAAACTTATTTACAATTGTACAGATTCCTTTCAATTATCAAGTTTATTAGCACATAAACCCAGTATATAGTTTATTAGAGGAATATAAATGAAGCCTATGAAAAGTGGTTTTGAGTCAATTCGCAATTATCTTGGTTCAAAGAAGGAGAAGGGGCGGCGTAAGATCGCCCTGCTCGTAGATGGACCGAATATGCTCAGGAAGGAGTTCCAGATCAACCTTGAAGAGATACGGGATGTTCTTAAGGATTATGGCAGTATCAAGATCGGCAGGGTATTTTTAAACCAGTATGCATCTGATAAACTGGTGGAAGCAATTGAGACCCAGGGTTTTGAACCTATCATTTGTACCAGTGATGTAGATGTAAGGCTGGCTGTAGAAGGTATGGAACTGGTGTTCAGTCCGGTGATCGATACCATTGCACTGGTGACAAGGGATGCGGATTTCAAACCCTTGTTGTCCAAGGCCAATGAACACGGCAAGGAGACTATACTATTCGGTGCCGAGCCCGGGCTGTCTATTGCCCTGAAGAATTCTGCCGATTATGTGATCATCCTCAAGGAAGGCATAATGGAACACGAATATAACAGCAGGGACGTAAAAGGATCAGGGGTGGAGGATTTTTCTGAGGTGCCCTTGCCAGGTGAAGGTCAGGTTAAACTGTAGGCATGACCTGATGGATTGTAGGTACCTGATAAAAAAACAAGTCGCCTGCATTTTTCTATTTTATTTTGCGATATCCAGTATCTCTTCTGGCGCACCGGCAAGTTTAACCAGGGCTTCAGCTTCCATGAAATGAAGGTCTGCCGGCACTACAAGTATGTGCAGGGGGCTGCCGAAGTCGTAATGCGCCAGTTCAAGCATGGGCAGGGCTACGACTACAGGTGAGGGGGAGCCGGCCCTTGCCACACCCACGGCCAGGCGGTGCTCCAGGTCAGGTTCATCCTGCTGTGAATCCACTTCCATTAGGAGTTCACAGCCCCGGTTGATGGTCATGTATCCTTTTTCAGGGTCAATATCAAGGAAGACCAGGGTGTGCATGCCGCCATCCAGGTTGGACCTGATGGTATCATAGGGGGTATGGGAGATGATGGTCCTGTCTTTATGGGTGTAAGGATGCGGGATTGTGGTGGATTTGCCGAAGCGGTAGTTTTGCAGGCCGGTAAGGCCGGGTACGGCGCTGAGGATGGACGAGCCGTGGATGACTGAGGTCTTAATACCCAGTTCATGGGCCCGCATGCGCAGGTCTACGTGGGTGGTACTGACCATGGCATCGCCGCCTGTGAGGAAGACTACATTTTCGGTCAGGGCATATTGCAGCCATTCGGGCTGATGTTCTACATCCTCACGGTCCAGTATGGTTATTTTCCTGCCATAGAGGGCTTCCATTTCCCGGATGGTGGTACCCATAAGGGCTGAGGTGTAGAATTCGGCGTATACACGATCTGCATGGCGGATGGCTTCCAGGCCCTTGACAGATATGTCTTTTTCGTCATAGAGGCCAATGCCGATGAATGTAAGCATAGGGGTAATTTT
>CBDUUM010000204.1:0-2419 GCA_965370445.1 uncultured Methanosarcinales archaeon | reverse complement strand
ATGCCGATTTTTGTATCGGGTGGCACCAGCATTGCAGCTTCGCTGCTCAGCGTCACGGCCCCATCATCCGTTATTACATCCAGATTGCCGCTCAGGCAGTATAAAACACCTTCTGTAGTGTGGGCATGCGGTGAAACCTCAAGACCTGCCGGGATATTGAGATGTATTAGCCCCAGCCTCTCGCCGAATATTAATGGTTTCATCAGACCCTCTGGAGTCTCAAGACCTTCAGCTTCCTGAATATTTTTCATTTCAATTTTCATTGTCATTCACGCTCCTTAAATTCTCAACTAATGTTCAATATCTTTCCTCCAGCATATCGATACCGCTTTCATCGTATTTTTTGACCATAGTGATCCATCTTCCCTGATCAACTTCACAGTTAGATGTGACCTTATCATATCCTCTGCCTCCGGTGTCGATATATCAAGGCTCTCCTTCCACTGTTCAACAGCCTCTTCCAGATTTGAAAAACGCTGCTTATGTTCGGTAGTTGATATCTCAACATCCGCCCGGATGCCGATCTGATAAAGGATATTGTAGAGATAGATATAATCAGGTCCGGCTTGGTATTTCTCGTCGTATAATCTTGGCCAGAGTTCGGTGTAGTCCCACATACGATCCCCAGTAAAGGTGAACAGGTGAACGCTCTGTCTTGCAACCTTATCCATCTTTGAAAGGGCTGCTTTCATATCCATCATCGAAAGTGAGTATGACGCAATCACAACATCATATTCATCAAGATCCTCCCCCTGATGAACATCTTCCCATTTCTTGTTAATGCAGGTTATATTCTTCAGACCTTCATTTGTTGCATTCTCTTTCAGACAGGCAAGCATTCTGCTCGATGGTTCTACAACCGTCACATGTTTTACGATCTTTGCAAGCGGGATGGTAAGTGTACCGGGTCCTGCCCCGATATCAAGCACAGTATACTCCGGATCAATATCAAGTTTTGATATTATCTGTGCAGGACGGTCATTATCATTAATGGATTGGCTGAACCGTCTGGCTCTCTTGTCCCAGAACTCTGTCATATCTCCGCGCCGTTTTTTCCATGAAGCATTTTCCATTGCCTCCGTCCACATCTTGTTCCAGTCTATGTCTTCGATCATGATCCTATGCCTCCTTATTTCCCATGATGATTACAGACGGACTTGTTTGGGATGATATGTCCAGAGTACGGATATTCAAAAATCCAGCATCTTGCAATAGTTCAATGTACTCATTTTCTGTATAGATGTGATGCCAGTCACCACGCAGGGATAGCATAAGATCGAAATGGACTGATGTGAGAGGTGCGGTGCGGTCATCATTCAAAATCCAGTGCTTGAGTATGACCGAACCGCCGCTGTTCAGTGCACCATAAACCTTCTTCAAAACTCCTGCAAGTACATCAGGCTTACAATAGAGGGCATCAGATGCGAATATGATGTCATACTCACACACATTTTTGATCTCACCTTCAAGAAAATTTCCACCAATAACACCAACCCTTTCGTTCATACCATACCGGCCAATGAACTTTTTTGTAACCTCTGTCACATGCGGCAGGTCAAACACTACGGCATCGAGATCCGGATTCATCTGGGCATATGCTATTGCATAGAGTCCGTGCCCACCTCCGAGATCAAGAAGCTTTCTTGCCTTTTTGAACTCAGGAAGCTTTGACACCTCATTCACGGTTCGATGAAGGCCACCCCGCATTGAACCTTCAGCCATGGCAAGAATGAAGCTGGGATCAAAGACATCTTCAAAGCTTCTATCATTCTCTCTTTTATCATCTTCTTCTGGTACATCACCTTTCAGTATTGAGTTCAATCTCGACCAGTCACGAGTGTTTCCCGAAAGCCTGAGTATATGACCCTGATAGAACGGGCTGCTCTTCCTGAGAAAGGTCGAGGCAAGCTCGGTATTGGCATATCTGCTGTCACGCTTTACGAGAAACTGCATTGCCACCAGGGTATTCAGGAACTTCCCGGTCATGGGGGCATCGGTCCCGATCCTTGAGGATATTTCCTCTGCTGTCATTGACACATCAAGCAGGTCAAAGAGGTCGAAATCAAGAGCGGTAAAGAGAATTCTCGTTCCTTCACAGCCTTTTATCATCCCGTCCAGCGGCTCTGAACTTATTTTAGGATCCATATCCAGCACTTTCATCTCATTCCCCCTCTTTCTTGAGAACTGTCGAATATATCTCTTCCACTTCTACGAGAACTGCGGATTTTAGTATGAAGTGCGGATGGTGGGGGCGTTTTTCACGCATCTTTTCCACCATCTTCCCTGCCTCTTCAAAGAACTTACCTTCTGAGTGGACTACTGCCAGCCCTTTAAGCTGATAGCCACGCGGCGCTCCTTTTCCCAGCACCTCGACCGCAATTGCAACGTTTGGGTTCTCAAGCAGGTTCTTTTTTGTCTT
>CBDUUM010000203.1:0-2426 GCA_965370445.1 uncultured Methanosarcinales archaeon | reverse complement strand
TTCAACAGGCCGGCAATAGCCACAAACACTATTAGCAGGACAAATAACTCTGCAACGATTATTGCCAGGTCCATCTCCCGGCTTATCAGTGAACCACTTAACACCCACAATGCAAATGGAGTGGCAATTAAAAGCAGCAGGGCATCCAGTACACGCTCACCAATAACCACAGCCGAGGCATCGCCCACCGGTACATTTGCATTGCGGTTCAGCATATGTATCCTGACAGCTTCACCGCCTGCCATTGATGGTGTCACTGATGCAGCGAAGACGTTTACTATTACAATTTCAGTAGCATCTTTGACCCCTATCCTGTATCCCAGGGCCTTTGTCATCACTTTCATACGCAGCCCCCATATGAAGTAAGAACCTACATGCAGGGCGACAGCGGCAAGAAAATATACCGGTTCCATTCTCTGCAGGATGGGAAGGGTATCCGGGCCTATGGTAAAAACCGTGACAAGTACCAGAACGATGATACTTATTATTAATGAGATGACAAACAGTTTTTTCAATCGTTCCATATTGACATTGAGAGATAATTATTATGTTATATATACCTTGATAGCTTCCATAAACTGTTGAACAACGAAGAAGTTGACACATCCTGATGAGTGATGCATCCTGATGAAGGAACATACCCTGACGACATGACAAAACCTGATGAAGTGATATATTGGTCTCAATAATCCTACCAACGAAAAATGAAGAGTCCTGCATAGGCCCTACCATTGCCAGGATCAACGAGATATGTCACAATCCCAGGATAGTCGTAGTTGATGGCAACTCCACGGACATGACCGTTGGAATTGCAAAGGAGTACGGCGTAGAGATTATATTTGACCATGGTCTTGGCAAAGGCGAAGCCTTGAGGTGTGCATTTGACCATGTGCAGGATGATGTGGTGTTTTTGGATGTGGACGGCACGTATCCGCTGGAACTGATCCCTGATTTTATCGAGGCACTTGCCGAATATGACCTGGTGGTAGGTGAGAGGGTCAGGTTTGATGGTGATGCCCTGCCAAAATTATTCCTGGTGGGTGATGCCCTGTCCAGGGGATTGTTCCGGCTGCTTTATTCATCAAGGGTGGATAACCTTTCAGGACTCAGGGGACTCAGGAAAGAAGCCATACAGAGAATGTCACTTGAATCTGATGATTTCGGGATAGAAACTGAGATAACAGGCAAGGCTGTGCGGCTGGGGCTCAATATCAAAAAGATACCCATAACCTATACAGCCCGCACCGGCAATTCCAAGTTCAGGCCAATACGAGATGGCATTATCGTACTCAGGGCCATGTTCAGGTACAGGCTCAAGGACCTTTCTTGAATTATTGATTTTAGCATTATTGATTTTGGCCGTCAGTATCGTTATACTCAGGGTTTAGCTGGTCTTCGGTAATACTGGTTCCTTCAGGTATGACAAGTTCCGGCCACAGGACCACATTAGAATGAACTGTGACATTATCCCTGATCACATCCCTTGGTCCGATCACAGTTCCAGTCTCCAGGATGCAGTTGTTCCCTATCTTTGTGTAATTGTCAATGATGGCTCCTGAGACGCAGGTATTCCTGCCGATTTCCACGTCATCGAACACAATGGCAGACAATAATCTGGCACCGTCCTTGATCACGCAGTTCGAGCCTATTGATGTATAGGGTCCGATAAGTACCTGGTTACCGATCGTAGTGTTCTCACCTATCATGATCGGCCCCACAAGGGCAGAATCAGAACCCACCGACACTCCGTTACCCACATTGACTGGTCCCACCACTCTTGCGTCCTTAATATTGAAATGGCCGTTGATTATTGTGCCTGGCAGTTTCTCAAGTTTCCACTTACAGGCCTGCCTGTATGCTCCTGCATTGCCGATATCGGTCCAGTGACCACTGACCAGGTATCCATTTATTCGTTCACCCTGCTCCATCATCTTTGGGAACAGGTTTCTGGCAAAATCGAAAAACGTATTTTGTGGTATCATTTCAAGTACGGCTGGGTCGCAGACATATATCCCTGTACTTGCAAGATTACTGAATATCTCTCCGGCACCTGGCTTTTCTGCAAACCTGTGTATCTCATTAAACACGTCCATATCTGCAATACCATAATCCCTTGGGTCTTCAATTGGCAGTAGTGCGATCGTTACCTTTGCATCAGTTTTTTCATGGAAGCGGTAGAACTCGCGAAGGTTCAGGTCCATTACATGATCCCCGCCGATCACAATGAAGGGTTCGTTCTTTAACAGGGACTCTGCATTCTTGATACTGCCTGCGGTTCCGAGTTTGATGGGGTCCCGTACGTATTCAATATGGACTCCGAATAGCCGTCCATCTCCCAGCGCATCTTCAATTTCGTTGCCCAGGTAACCAATAGTGATAACTATCTCATTGAATCCTTCTGTAACCAGATGTTCCACAAGGTGTAC
>CBDUUM010000202.1:0-2433 GCA_965370445.1 uncultured Methanosarcinales archaeon | reverse complement strand
ATATTCTTTCAAGAGCCCGAACCTTTTTTGTTCGAATACTTTTGCCTGTCTGGCATTCCCGAAAATATCGATATATATTTGTTTAGAATTTTCTGCATCAATGGTTTTTCCAGGCAGTTCATTAAGCACCTTACCATAATAATCCATAACCAAAGTGTTAACAGCGTCGAAGTCATTTATCAAATCCCAAATCTTTAAGACGATCTGTTCAGCTTCAATATTTCTCGGGGTCTCGTATTCTTCTTTCAGGACATTTGCCCCTGACTGATTCTTTTTCATATAGAAATGAGGTGTTTTCCATTCTGTCTGGAAATCAGCAGCAAAGCGTGCAAGCCGTTCAAAGTAAAAATCCATCTCAAAGATATTATCAGGTACAGTGCACATCTTCTCTGTTAATACAATTGATGGTTTTACATCAAATTCATAATCTATATACGGTTTTAATGCGATTTTACCATCCATATCTTGCAATTTGGTATAGTTTGCATGCCATACTTTCCAAAAACTTTTCGACTTTGCGGCCTTTTCTTGTATGAATATGAAACTTTTCTCCTTTTCAGTCACCAAGCCCTTTGGGATCAGTAAATTGTCAATGAGGTCATCGAAAAATACTGCCTCCTGTTCTAATTTTTTCTTTTTCAGTTCCTGGCGCTCTTTTTCAGCTTCTTTCCGCCTTGGGTTGCCCTTCAGGTAACCCGGTGCATTTTCCGAACTTCCATCTATTACAGCCTCTGCGATCTCCGATGCGGTTTTTTCACCATTCATATCATTGTCACCTATCTAAAATTCATCACTATTAATAACACATTAAGATAAATCAATCTAATGCCATTATAAAAAACCCAAGTGAACATTAATGTTTACTTTCGTAGCATTAATAAGGAAGTAGTTCAAATACATTATTCTGGTAGAAATGGAACGGCGCAATATTACGCTTGAAAAAAAGCATCTGGATATTCTATCTCCCCTCCTTGAAAAGAACGAGGGGAACATAAGTGCAAGCATCAGGGAGGTCATTGAGTTCGCAGACCTGATGATCAAAAGCCATGGTAGCCTTGAGAATGCCATCGATGATGCAGTATCCAGTGAGAAGATAGAGAACCAGCGGGTTTTAGTGGATAAACTTGTCTGGCAGTGGTTACTTGGTAACAGCCAGGGGATACTTCCGGAAAAAGGCATTGTCAAGGGACTTTTCGAGCCCGTGCCATACCCATATATTGATAATCTCGTGGAGCAGGTCAATGACCTGTGTAGAAGGTTAGGGTGGAGGACAAAAACAAGGTTCGAGCCATCTTCAACATATATCCTTTCAGGCGGGAGCAAGGGGCAGCGTGCGCTCATCCTGAAATTGATCTGCCTGTTCATAGCGGATTATAATATCGGCATTGAACACATTTCCAACCGGTACTCTGAGACCAGCATCAGGTTCATTGAAAGAAACAATGCCAATGAAGCTTACAGGGACTGTCTGGCACATCTTGGTGATCTGGGCATCCCCATCAAAGAGATCCGTTCAAAACCAGAATTCTGGAAAACCCTGGTCGGCACTCATATTAATACTAACTACCAGATGGTGACGATCCACAGGAAGAACTACGAGAGGCTGATGTCCGGCCAGACAAGTGATGATACTGACCTGTTCCTGGTCTATACCGGACTGCCCAGGCGGGACATTAACCTGCAGGCACTCCTGCCAATGATAAAATCCGTATTTGAGACTTCCCGGATTGTTGACAGGATCGATATTGACCAGGACCAGCTCACGATATTCCATTCATACTCAGATAAGAAGGTCATCGAATCCATAACCGAAACACTGGTGAACATACTGGAAATGAACGGTTATCATTATGAACCTGTTGAAGTCTCAAGTTTAATAGTCCTGCAGCATAAGCGGGAGATTGAAGGAAGAATTTCTGAACTGGTGGACAGCCTTGTGAGTTCAAGAGGCGGGTTTGACCATGAACTGATGGCCTTTTTAATTTTCCTTGACGGAATAAAGGACAAAAAGGAGATGGATACTACAGTTGAAAAACTGGGAATACGAATGGGTGAACAGATAATTAAGGAATATGAAAGGGAATTTGATATTGGTGATTGGAATCTGGAAACATTCAAAACGGCATTCTCTGATATTGATTTAAAACTTGCCCGTGAATCAGACCTGGAATTGATCGACCCTAATGTGATGCATTATGTGGTCACCAAATGTCAGTTCGTACACCCTCATGGAAAATTCAATATTCACCTATGTAATATTACTCACGGTTTGCTGAAAGGTGCTACTGACTACGTATTCAAGGGCGATGCAGTGATAAAATCCAGAAAGACGATCGGGAGGGGAGATGATTTTTGTGAGTTCTACATTGTACTCCAGACAAAATTAGCGATGCCTTCCAGCAGATCATATGACCTGTAAAATGTAATTGCAGT
>CBDUUM010000201.1:0-2470 GCA_965370445.1 uncultured Methanosarcinales archaeon | reverse complement strand
CCCAACCGCAGCAGAGCTGCGGGGTATAACGATTGAGATAAACTCATCCGCATCCACCACATTCCGCCCATCCACAACCACAGGACGCTCCGGCCCCATCAACCCCTTCAACACCTCGGCATCCAGTGAGAAATACTCATCATGCCCCGTCAATATCGCCACCACATCAGCCCCCTTCACAACATCGGACAGCTCATGGGAAATATCCACGCCCGGATACTCCAGCACATGGGGATCATGCACATCCACTGTGCAACCGGCATCAACCAGCAGGTCCCTGTAGGGCTCAGCCAGCCTTGTGTCATCTGCGAACATCCGGCTCCCACACACCCGTAACCTTTCCACCGAGGGCCAGCCGCCCCATTGCCCTGTTCACATCCTTACCCACAGGCGACGGCACTGCATACTCCAGGGGCGTCCCAGGCAGTGGTGTAAAGTAATGGGAATGTATGCGCCCGCCTTTATCCACCACAAATTCAACCAGTTCCAGCGTCTCCTGCTGGTCAGCGACTGTTTCACCGGGCAGCCCGAATATAACATCCACGATCGGCGTCAGGTCGTAGTCCCTGCATAGTTCTACAGCATATCTCACATCCTCAACCGTATGACCCCTGCTGATCCTGTCCAGCATGCTCTGGCTGCCGCTCTGTGCACCCAGGCTCAATGATGAATTGTGGCAGTACTGCTTCACCAGTTCAAGCATCTCTCCGGTCACGAACTCTGGCCTGACCTCTGACGGAAAAGTGCCAAAGAATATCCTGCACCTGCCAGGGATGGCCTCCAGCAACGCCTGTACCATACCAGGTTCAGCCCCGCGCCCGCTTGAGCCGTAGGCAAAGGCATTAGGTGAGACGAACCTTACATCCCGCATCATACCAGCATATCTGGCCACCACTTCAGGGCTGCGGTGCCGCATCCTGTGTCCGGACAGCCGAGGCGTCTGGCAGTAGCCGCAGCTATAAGGGCAGCCCCGGCTGATCTCGATATATCCCTTAAGCCCGTCTCCTGAGAACGGAGGATACTTATCAAGGTCAACGGGAGGTCTTTTTCCAGTAATCACGCACCGCCTCCCATCCTGGTATGCTATCCCTTTCACATCAGCCGGATTACGATCACCGCTGCCGATACAGCGAATCAGTTCGGGTAGTGTCTCCTCCCCTTCGCCTATTACCACATAGTCGAAATATTCAAGGCATTCACCAGGTCTTGCTGAAGGGTGCGGGCCGCCTGCAATGTAAATGGAATCAGTAGATGAGTTTCTTATTTCATCAAAGACCCTGTCTGCCTGTGCAGTAGCAAAACTATACGCCATAATTCCATCCACCGGCTTATGCACCACCTGCGCCCCCGGGACCAGGGGCATAAGAGCTGCAAGGCTGTTGCGGTTCTTACTGTCCAGCCTGAAACTTACCCTGCCCAGGTTTACAAACCCCCTACACCTGGATCGGGACGAGTGTTACACACAGCAGGCCTGCTACAAAGACCAGCACACCCACCAGTATCCTACTGTTACCCAGGTAATCCGAATCCTCCATGGGTTCGGGGTGGCCAGCCGCTGCAAACAATGTGATGAACAATCCCCAGAACAACCACATACCACCATTTTGCTGCATCACGAAATAGATGAACAATGAAAGGGAAAGCAGAATGAAAGGTACCACGGCAGATACATAGGCTGACCTTGGACCAAGCATGGCCCGCAGCATATGTCCGCCGTCAAGCTGGCCCGCAGGTATCAGGTTCAGTGCAGTCACAAGCATGCCCACCCACCCGGCAAAGGCCACAGGGTGCATAACAGTTTCAGTCCCTATTTCTCCTGTAAGGTTCCCGATAATAACAAACAGAATCGGGAGTGATAGCTTTAAGAACATTGAGCCATCCGGGATAACTGTGTTAAGTGGAGTAAGAGATAGGCCGACCACTGTTACAATTATTGATGCAAACAATCCTACAATGGGGCCTGCCACACCCACATCGAACAGGGCTTTCCGGTTTGGGATCGGTCCTTTATGTTTTATCACAGCACCCATGGTCCCCACTAAACTGGGGAAGGGAATAAAATAGGGCAGTGTGGTTTTCATGCCGTGTATTCTTGCAACTATGTAATGCCCCATTTCATGGGAACCCAGCACGAACATAATGGCCAGAGTGAAAGGCAGACCTTTCAATATAGCTGTCGGATTGGAAAAAGGGTCAATACCGAACATTATGGAACCCACGAACATGGTCGTGATAACTGTAAGGAATGCCAGTACCACATTTATCCAGACTCGGTCTTTCTTCGGGGTAACAGGGCTTATTACAAGTACATACTCACCCAGTTCATAGACCATCCGGATCTCATAGCCCATACTTGAAATTGGGACCCAGAGACGTCTGATCACGTCCTTCGGGTCATTTGGTGGATTGCCGTAAAAAAAATATGAACCATCTTCAAGTGCATACTCATATATATTGAAATCCGGCACTT
>CBDUUM010000200.1:0-2502 GCA_965370445.1 uncultured Methanosarcinales archaeon | reverse complement strand
TTTCTTGAGTTTTTCTTCTTCGAGTTTCTTTTTTGCAGCCTCGATTTTTTCCAATTTTTTTGTTTTATCTCAATCGTTATACCCCGCAGCTCTGCTGCGGTTGGGTGTGCCGTCGCTTAACAACTCAGTTTTTATTAGAAATCTAAAAGTTTCACCTATTGCATAAACACAGTGGCATGCATGTTTTAACTATATGCACTTGCGGTTGAAGTTGATACTCGGTTTGTCACAACCGCCCTATCATCTTACGCACCCACTATACCCGCTACCTTCTAAATAGTATCGCTGCTGCAAAAACTGCCAATATCCCGGAAAGAATTTGAAAACCGGGGACGTCCAGCCCATCCTCTGCAGGTACTTTAGGGGTAGAGGTTGATGTTGATGTTGCTTTTGGTGTCGGGCAAACGGTCTTCAGCGGAATGGGCGTTACAGATACTACACTATGGCTCACGTTAGAAACTGTGGTCAACTGCAATGTAGTCTTGGCCAGCACCCTGGCATAGTTATATTCCACAATCTGCTGGCTGGGCAACTCCAGCGAATCCGCATACTCGTATGCACTCACTGCAAGAACCGGCTCAATACCGGCATTCCTTGACTCTTCAATAGATACCCTTGCAGCATCAGCACTGCGCTGTATCTTTATACCCACATCAGAATATCCCATCAGGCTGATGGCGGTACTGGCCTGCACATAAGCCAGTAACGAATCATATATGGCACCGCTGTAATATCCCCTTTCATACTCTATTACTGCTCTGTCAAGGGATACATCTGCCTCGTCCAGGAGTCCGGAGAGCCCGTGCATACTTTGGGACTCGCTGATAATGGTCCGTGCGTATGTGACCACTGATGATGCCGTTCCCACGTACCATCCGGCCCTGTCTTTCAACATGCTGTCGTCGGTTGTGTGGTCCGTATTCACAAGTGAAAGCCACCACAGTACGGTTTCGGCTCTCATGGAAGCCAGTGCCAGGGTCTTGACATAATCAACCTCTGTTTCGGTTGAGCGTGCATCCTCCAGCAACTGTTCTGCCATTACCACCCTTATCTCGGCAGCACCCACACCATCCACGTCCTTCACCCCTTCCTCTTTGAACCGCTCCACCTCCTTGCGGCTGTGGTTGACCTCCAGGCTTACGGTTTGGTAAAGACAATTAAGATATTCGTCCTGGTCTTCGGCATTGGAATATTCCTCCCACCAAAGTATGAACTTCAGGTTATTCAGGACCAGTAAGCCCGTATTGGTGGCCGCATAGTATTGCTGCTCATCATATTGCTCCTGACCCTTATCCAGCAGTCCTTTTTGTATATCCAGGGTGCCCGAGAACTGTGTGGTCTCGTTCGTTGCCACAAGGTATAATTGGTTTGCTTCATCCAGTACATTCCTGCCAAGCGGACGAAGCACGTCCAGGTATTCTGCTGACCATACACCTATAGGCGGTTCAGGCCTGTGTATTTCATGGCCAGTGAGAAGTTCCACTGCATCCTCGATGGTTATTGCTTCTACTACTTCCACGTTCAGTTCCTGGCCCCGTTCTACCAGGTCCACTTCAATGGTCTTTTCTTCTACGGCTACGATATCCCCTTTGCGTACAATTGTGTTTTCTGTAATTGTTACATTGATCTGGCCCTCTGGTACGATGAACAGGGACGTGCCGTGTTGTGCAGCAGCATCAAGTTTATACGGGATGCCGCCTACCGGTCCGATACTTCCGTCAGGATTGATCATTCCTGTCATTACTACACCATCGATAAGCTGCCAGTCCTCTATATCGGCTATGGCGGCCACGGTGAGGGGGGCACCGGCAGAGGGGCCGCTGACGATGGGTGAGGTCACTTCGATTATGAAATAAAAGTCGTGTTTGGTTGGGTCAATTCCTGTAATATCCGATGCTACGAGTGTAGCCATCCTGGCCGAACCCTGCAGGTCTACCTGCGTGTATGGCTGGGTATCCACAAACACATGGCCATTACCCTCAGTGACGATAACTGTGGCATTTAGCAGTACACCGGTCTCCCCTTCCATAGTGGAATATGCTGCTATGATGGGGATTGTCACGCCTTCCTCAACGTGGATGGCACTTGCCGGTGCGGTAAGGAGAATGAATAATGTTATTGCGAGCACTAACCTCATACTATTAGATAGAGTATCCCGATTATGCTGAAAACTCTTCTTATAGTCCCATAATTTGATCATTTTTAGATAACCGAATTTATTATTTGTCCTTAATAAAACTTATAGTAACCTAATAAGAGGTTACAATAATATGGCAAAGACATCAAAGTCTAACACAGGTCTATTTAGGATCACAATCCCACCTTCAATATTGGCGGTGTTTAACTTGGAGGATTGTGTGGAATATGACTGGATTAGTGTGTAAGGGCTACCAGTATTAAAGGAACGAAAATAGTTGGGACCAGTATAGATTTGGGGCACAAAAAATAGAAAAATATCAGGAGCAGGATAAGATAACTGAAAAAACTGTCTTGAAATTGCAG
>CBDUUM010000199.1:0-2502 GCA_965370445.1 uncultured Methanosarcinales archaeon | reverse complement strand
CAATATTTACCCATTTTATGATCAGGTCATCTATAATCTCATTTTTGTTCATAGATAACTTTCCCATATTTATTTGCAGGATAGATCACTGTGCCGATAACATCTTTTAACATATCGAATTCTTGACTGCTTTTGACAATAACATCTATTGGAATTGAAAAATCCTTGAGAATATTTCTAACACGGCGATTTCTCTGTATTCCAGAAGCTTCACCATCTTTTATAATTAATAGATCTAAATCGCTATCCTTCGTTGGATGCCCGTATGCATATGACCCAAACAGAATTATCTTCATGGGCTCATAACCTTCAACTATGACCTGAACAACTGATTCAATCTGTTCCTGAGCAATCATTTAACACAAGACTCCCAATCATAAAATATTAACGATGATTTTCATTCAAATAGTATATGCCATTCCTTTGATTAAATATGTTTTTACTGGCAACCGGCACAATATTTCTATACTTTTCGATCATATGATGGCCCATGACAAAGATATACCTGGGAAAGATGGTTCTGCACTGGTGCCCCAAATGCGATCTACCGGTACTGGAGCCCACATGTGCATGCGGCTCACCTGCTGGCAAGGTCAAGGTTACACCACCCGGTGATATCAGGCCTGCATTCCCGCATGATATTAACCATATCAACGCCACTGCCACGGCGCAGTTCGGTAGTCCCTTAATACCTGAAGGTACTATCGCCATCATGAACAAAGTGCCATCTGACGACAGGATGGAAGAGATCATAGCAAATGGCGTGGCCCTTGCCAATATCAGGTTCGATGTGGAGTCAGGTAAGTGGGTACTGCTGCCCAGAATGGAAGGAGCAGCCCGCATCTTCACTGAAATGGATGGCCGCTGCAACTGGGTGATGATAGACGAATCGGCAGTACCGTTCATAGAAAAAGGTGCCAGCACGCTGGCACCCGGCGTCATCGATGCAGACCCGGGGATTATTCCGGGCGCTGAGGTGGTTGTGGTATCGCCTGATGGCGTACCTGTGTCTGCAGGCAGGGCTAAGATGAACGGCAGTGAGATGGTAGCAGCGTCAAGGGGTGTGGCTGTAAAGACCAGATGGAGCGGGATTGTTGAAACAGTTGCAGTACCCATTCCCCATTCATGGGATGATGCAGTTATTGCCAATCTTAATATCCTGGAAGATTTCGAGGCAAAGGCGCACAGTTTTATCAGGAACGTTTCCAAATCCACAAACCGACCTGTAAGTGTATCATACTCGGGAGGCAAGGACAGCCTGGCCACGTTACTGCTGGTTATGGACTGCTTGGACGGGTTCGATGTACTGTTCGCTGATACCGGACTGGAGTTCCCAGAGACACTGGAGAACGTTGAAGAAGTTGGCAGGCACTACGGCCTGACTGTTAAAACCTTTCATGCAGGGGATGTGTTCTGGGAGTCCATCGATACTTTCGGACCACCCACGGTTGAGGCAAGGTGGTGCTGCAAGACCTGTAAACTGGGCCCAATTTCCATGCTCATTGAAGAGAACTTCCCAGAGGGCTGCCTGACATTTATCGGCCAGCGTAAGTACGAGAGCGAGGGGCGGGCCAAAAGTGATAAGATCTGGAAGAATCCCTGGATCGGTAACCAGATAGCGGCCTCACCAATCCAGAACTGGACTGCGCTGCATATCTGGTTGTACCTGTTCTGGAAAGGGGCACCGTACAATCCGTTGTATGAACAGGGGTTCGACCGCATCGGATGCTGGCTGTGCCCGTCAGGGAGCATGGCCGAAATGTCACGTATTAAGGACATTCATCCTGAAATGTGGGCCAGGTTCGAGGAGAAGCTGCGCTCCCATGCAGAAAAGTTCGGCTACGGCAGGGGCTGGGTGGATTACGGGCTGTGGCGCTGGCAGAATCCTCCGAAGGTGCAGCGGGAGATGGCACAGAGGCTGGGCATCAACCTGGTGCCTGAAGGGTTTGGCGGGGAGATGCAGTTCTCAATGGTGTCTGGGTACAGGCCGTGTAAGGCTGGCGGGATTTCGGCTGAGGGGAGTTTTGGTATACCATTGAACCTTGAGGCAATCGAGGGTTCTGGTATGATGAGGGTGCTGGGTGAGGTGCATTCCATGGATGGTGTGATCACGTCCGGCATGGGTGAGGATAATGTGCAGGTGTTTGCATCTGGCACTGTGACCGCAAGGAGCGATACCGATTCGGGTGCCAGGCGGTTGATGAGGGCGGCTGAATCTTCGATCCGGCGCTCTCTGGAGTGTACGGGCTGCGGGCTGTGTGTGGGTAAGTGCGAGGTGCGGGGTGTGAAGGTGAAGAATGGACGGGCTGTGGTGAATGAGAACTGTACGCATTGTGGGCTGTGTTTGAAGGCGTGCCCGGTGGTGCGGTATTTGAATACTAAAGAGATATCGAATATATGATGAGTATGCTTAACGTAGAATCGAATCTGGGTTAATTATACATGACACACATTAGACAGGTGCTTCCGGTTGGGGTCATGGCTGTTGAATTTTAAATAATA
>CBDUUM010000198.1:0-2504 GCA_965370445.1 uncultured Methanosarcinales archaeon | reverse complement strand
AGTGTTTCTATGAAGTTTTTCTGTTCCCGCACCGCAATAGACTGGTACTGCTGCGATTTGTTTTTCAGGTATGCTGTGATGTTCCCGCCGCTTATGATCACAGAGTCCAGGCCATCCAGGAAATCCTTGAACTTTTCAGACGGTGTACGAATACTTGCATTGCGAAGAGCCGTCAGCATGTCGTGATTAAAATATTCAATATCCCTTACTATGTTTCCAAATTCCTCAGCCGCTGTGCCGTATATGTAGGAATATGTACTCAATGACCTGAAGATATCAAGCATGTTCATCCCTCCGCGGCTCAATGCATACAGGTAGATGACTGCATGAGGCAGGGACAGGTCAATAGCAGACTTGCGGATGCTTGCTTTAAGTGTGGATATCGAGATATAGGTAAAATATACAATCTGTAGAATAATGAGAAAGAACAGCAGTCCCGTAGCAGCTGCCAGCAGCCCGTTCGTGTTTGCTTCCACCCAATTAGATACAGCTCCTGTGCCGGGTGTTATAGCAGGAATGGTGATACTATCGAATACATCCAGTGATAGCCTGAATCCTATGAGGCCTGCAACAATCCCTGCAAGTATGGAATAGAAATAGGCTGTTGATACATACTGATCAACCGGTGATGGTATGTTAGCTTGCCGTATCTTTATCTGGAGTTCGTGGTATTTCTCAGCACGGCTGCGAATCCGGCTGCCAAATATTCGATACGCTGTCCTGTCTATAAAATCCATGGCTACACTCTCACATCCCTATACCGGTCAAGGGGTCTGTGAGATCATCTCCTGTAATGTGTCGTTCTCAATTGCCTCAAGTACAAGTTTGGGGTTTGTAGAGTAGGCCTGTACTACAACTGATACGCTGACATAATCACGCATATTCTTTTCACTCATATAATTAAGGATACTCTGGCGTTTGTTTAGTTCGTCAAGCATTCTCTTCCGGTCCCATCCTCTTAATTGCATCACATTATTCAGCACATACGAATCACCTGCATGGTTGAACGAATCGGTCATCGGGTTCCAGTGGAACAGTTCGTTAATTCGTATATTGCCTGTTTTGGGATCAAGTCCTGTCACTTCAACAACGCTCTGGGTTCGCCTTACCCTTTTATCATTTACGTGGGTCTGCATCTGGATGCAGAGGATATCAAGTGATTGCATCATCACATGCGGTACATTGATAGGCTCGTTCTCAAGCCGGTTCACAACGGTCTTTACATCACCTGCATGCATGGTAGAATAAGTGGTATGGCCTGTTGACATTGCCTGGAAGAGTGTCAGTGCCTCCACGCCGCGTACTTCACCGACAAGTATGTATTCAGGACGCTGCCTTAAGGCTGCACGCAGAAGGTCATACATGGACACATCCCCTGCTTCGCCAACCGTGATCGACTCGCGGGTAAGCCCTGCAATCCAGTTATCATGATGTAGTGTGAGTTCACGCGTATCTTCTATGGATATGACCTTTGAGAGGGGTGTTATGAACAGGGATACGGCATTTAACATTGACGTCTTCCCGGATGCCGTGCCCCCTGCAAAGATGATGCTGCGCTTGTTCTCAATTACAAGCCAGAAGTATGCCAGCATTTCAGTGTTACAGGTCTTATATTTCATAAGGTCGATGGGTGTTATGGGGTCACCTTTGAACTTACGTATAGTGAACGAACTGCCGCGGGTTGTCACTTCTTTGCCAAGTGTTGCCTGCAGTCTTGAACCTTCAGGTAAGGTCGCATCCACCATGGGCTCCCCTACAGAAATCTGCTTTCCACTCTTTTGGCAGAGATTGATAACAAACGAGTTCAGATCCGATTCCTCAAAGGAGATGTTTGTCATGATATTGTGGTATTTTATGTGATAGAGAAAAATCGGTATGTCGATACCATCACAAGAGATATCCTCGATATAAGGGTCCATTATCAAAGGATGAATCCTTCCATAATTTATGAAATTCCGGCGCAAGTAATACATTATCCTATGCAGGGACGGCAATTCAAGCAATGCATGGTAGTGGTCAAAAAGGCTGAGTGCCTTATGTGTCAGTATAGTTTCTTTGTCTGCCCCGGACTTTGTATCTTCCAGGGTCAGGATATCCTGCAGGTCTTCATATCCCCGCTCAAGTATCTCCTTTTCAAATGCTGTAAGTGATGGCTCAACCACACGGTATTGAGCCACCCCCCTGTCCTGTATGATACTGATAAAAGCATAAGGCTCGTCCACCCAGTATCGTTCAAGTTCGGTATAGCCGTCTTGCACTTCATAATCGATCAGGGGTTCATGTACTGCAGGGTCGTATGGGAGGAGAGTTTTTAGTTCCTTCTTCCTGATATCTTTTAAGGCAGTTAAGACATTTGATAATAATGAGGATTTCGACTCAGTATCAGTGTTCCCGGTCTGTTCATCCTGTTCCCTGCCCATTTTATTGATCTCCTATCATCATATTGTCCGGTGTTAATAAAAAAATTAAACCATATTGATCTTGAAAAGACAGCAGTCATCCCC
>CBDUUM010000197.1:0-2508 GCA_965370445.1 uncultured Methanosarcinales archaeon | reverse complement strand
TTCATTGATCATCCTCGACATAGAATGCAGTATGATCCCCGTAAACGCCATGAACATCCCCACCACCGTCAGCATGATCATCAACAGCGTTGGCCCGAACATCAAACTCCCTCCATGGTAGAACGTCCTCAGAAAATTCAACCCCATAAACATCCCGATACCACCCATTACCATCCCAGGCACAGTAAAATAATACAGCGGCTTGTTCAGCTCCATATCATACAGTATCTTCACCAGCACCCGCACCCCATGGCTCACCGGATTCTCTGTAGAACAATCCACATCATACCGCACCCCAACCTCAACTTCCTTCACCTTCAACCCAGCCTTCGCAACATCTGCCAGCATTTCGCTCTCAATACCAAAACCCTTCTGACTGAACCTGAAACTCGGAATAATATCACCCGCAAAAGCCCGAAACCCGCTCTGCGTATCTGTGATTTTTAATCCACTATTCAAATTAGTAGCCTTATCCAGCACAGCCTGCCCCAATCTCCTGTATGCCGGCGTACTCTTCCCGCTCCCGTTCAAATACCGGCTGCCGTTCACCACATCAGCCTCACCTGATAAAATAGCGCCTGTCAATTTAGGTATATCACCCGGATCATGCTGGCCGTCAGCATCCATGGTCACAATAACATCAGCACCCTTAGCAGCCTCAAACCCGGTCCTCAAAGCTGCGCCTTTACCCATATTGGTAGGGTGACGGATAACCTCAAAGCCGGCGAGCCTGGCAACTTCAGAAGTACGGTCAGTGCTGCCATCGTCTACCAGTATCACACGGTCGGCAAACTGTTTGGTACGCAGCAGCATACTGCCGATCGCTACTTCCTCGTTATAGGCAGGGAGGATGACTGCTATGTGGGTTATGTAGGCACCTCCGGTGGCTGGGTTCGGTGGATGTGGGTGGGGTGCTCCGGCTGAAATATATTAATAGTGTTATTCAATTTGTTGAAAATTAAATCAGAGTTCATTTCTCAGGCTCCTTTTTCTGTACCTTGATAACTCAACAATTATTATCGCGTCTAATATTTCATCTTCTTTCACTGATTTGAAAAATTCCACCAACCTTTCGTTTAATTCCGTTGATGTGAATGCATAAGGTAATCTGAAAATAATAGCACCTGGATGGTCCGGATATCTGAGAACTTCCCCAAAATCAGTATCTTTTGTAACGATTATCCTTTTATTCTTAAGAGCATACTCGATAATCTCCACATCCTTCGCCGCTCTCATTCCAATATCTCTGACGTCTTCCACCTCGAAACCAATGGTTCGTATTACCTTAGCGCTTGATCTAGGCATGTCTGCATCCAGCAGGAATTTTAAACTATGCATATACACTAATTTCTTCCTTTGCTACAATTTTTGTTGCATATTCTATCGCTGCCTGCATATCTTTCTTATCAATCCCGTATTCATCAGCAATTTCCTGTATCTCCATACCTCCAGCTAACGATCCAAGGATTACATCCACAGGAACTCTTGTCCCTTTTATAATGGGTTTTCCATGCCTAATTTCTGGGTCAATAATTACCCTATCTTCAAACATTATTTACCTCCGGATATTTAATTACACTCCAAATACAAATAATCTCTTTCCATTTGTTCCAGTAATGTATAACATTATGTACTTAAGCAATTGCAAGCGTCAGCAAGCTATTTCTTCTCTAAACATATTACTTCCCAGCTCAATCCTCACCAAGGCAATCACCGTGCCCGGTACAGTAAAATAATACAGCGGCCGGTTCAACTCCATATCATACAGCACCTTCACCAGCACCCCGTGGCTCACCGGATGCTCGGTGGAACAATCCACATCATACCGCACCCCTATCTCCACTTCCACGATCCGCAGCCCTACTTTGGCAGCATCCATCAGCATCTCGCTCTCAATGCCAAAGCCATCGTCCCTGAATTTAAATGCTGAAACCGCACTGCCTGCAAAGGCCCGAAAACCGCTCTGGGTATCAGTAATATCAAGCCTTGAGTTAATGTTCGAAAACGTATCAAGCACCTTCTGTCCTACCCTGCGGTACAAAGGAGTATTCCTGTCCTTTCCATCCAGATACCGGCTGCCGTTCACTATATCTGCTTCACCCGATAAAATGGGTGCAACAAGTACAGGGATCTCGTCAGGATTGTGCTGGCCGTCCGTGTCCATGGTTACGATGATGTCTGCACCGCTGGCTGCCGTAAAGCCGGTCTTGAGGGCGCCACCTTTTCCCTTATTTCCAGGGTGGCAGATAACCTCTGCCCCCGCGAGTGCCGCAACTTCTGCAGTGGCGTCATTGCTGCCATCATCTACAACGATCACCCTGTCAACATGCTGCTTTGAGCGCAGTACCATACTTCCAATAGCTACTTCCTCGTTATAGGCAGGGAGTATGGCGGTGATGGTGATCAGGGGATCGCCTCCGGTTGTTGGGGTTGGAGTTGGTGAATGCCAGTGGCGGGCTCCGGCTGGAATATATTGATAAAGTTATTATAATCGTATCTGTGTTCATC
>CBDUUM010000196.1:0-2544 GCA_965370445.1 uncultured Methanosarcinales archaeon | reverse complement strand
GTTTCCCAGTTCAAGGTGCTGCCCCCGAATGATAGCAGGGTGGTCAATACAATGCAGGCCATTGAGGAGAAGCTCTCAGTAAAGACGGATATAGGGGGCATTGCCCGGTTCTGCGGGGATAAGTATCATCAGGTAATAGAGTACGATCGTGAGATAATACCGGGCAATCCCTGGTTCATAAGTACCCTCTGGGTAGCCCAGTGGTATATCCATAAGGCAGAGAGTATTAGCGACCTGGAAAAACCACGGGATATCCTGCTGTGGGTCACAGAGCGTGCTACCCGGACCGGCATCCTGGCAGAGCAGTTGAATCCTTTTGACGGGAGTCCTTTAGGTGTCAGCCCGCTTACGTGGGCCCATGCCACTTTTGTTATTACGGTTATGGCTTTTGTCGAGAAGGCGAGGTTGCTGGAGAAGGAATGATGATGTGATTAAAGCAGTATTGAAGTGGAAGTGGTGGAGAATCTATCGGGAACTTAGAATATCCGGCAATCGTGAGGATTGACCCGTTTTTCCATTATTTGTATATCTTTTTCCTATGCGCTATCTTTATGACAAGAATTATCAGGTTTCCCTCATCAATATCTAAAATAACCCTGTAGTCACCCACCCGCAACCGGTATCCCGGGTCACCTACAAGCTTGGTCACATGGGCCTGCGGCCGGATCTTTATTCGTTCTAACGTTGAAATAATCCTTTTCTGGACGTTTTTTTCCAGTTTTTTTAATTGTTTTAATGCACTATCTGAGAATATGATCCCGTATGTCATAATCCCAGCTCTTTCTTGACCTGCGCAAGTGTGTGGACCTTTCCGGCTTTTATTTCACCACGGGCTTTTTCGATATCTCTTTTTGTCTGGTCGTTCAATTCCCTTGTGTCTTCTATCAGGTCCCAGATAACTTCTTCATATGTTTCCCTGTCAAAGAGTTTTCTATTGATTAGTTCATTGTGAAGGGTATTGCTTACCTGTATTGTGGTCATAGTGGATTATAATACATTATAGCATTAGTATTTTTTGCATTTTGGGTTTGAAATCTTTTTGTGCTGGTGCGGGAAAAAGCCCCATACTGTGTTCCTTTTTATAAACAGGGGCGCACTGCGTTCAGGGAGTGCTGCCGGAAGATGGGTTTTGGGGTTGATGTGGGGGGCTGGATAGCATTTCAATGTGAACCTCAGAGTTCGCAGAGACACGCAGATTGAAGGTTGCCGTTCAATGTTGCACCGCGAAGGGCGCAAAGTTCGCAAAGACATTGTAACCTTGACCTTGCGTGCTTTGTGGCGCAGTATTTCATAAATTATATATTTCAACAGACATGGCCGCCGCAGGCAGCACCTACCAACACCCGATGCCATCGAGTAGTAGATGAGTTGAGTAGTAGATTAGTGCGGGGAGTGGGATTCGAACCCACGAATACCTTCGTAACAGGATCTTAAGTCCTGCGCCTTTGGCCTGGCTTGGCTATCCCCGCATGTGGATTCAATGATATAGGTGCTATAGATACACTTTTCATTATTTCAAAGTATCGCATTGTGCAATACTATAAGTTTTTTGCATCGAAACCATTAAAAGCAATTATCACCTTTCTATGCCCCTATCAGATTAATACATTCAAACCAATAAAATTGTAAGACATTTCATTAATCAAAATAGATTTCAAAATTATTATTTCAAGGAGAAAACATTAATGGCACGATTCCCAGAAGCTGAAAAACATATACTGCACATGAAGATTTGCATGACCTGCAATGCCCGCAACCCTGTCAAGGCTACCAGGTGCAGGAAATGCAATTCCAAACAGTTACGAATGAAATCCAAAGAAAGCAGAAGCATTTGATCCCGGTTAATATGAGCGTCGAAGCACAGCTCAATAATGTCGTGAAGACCCAGGGTGCGGTACACCTGACCCTGATAGACCCTGACAGCCAATCCCCGGATGCAGCAGGCAGCATGGCAGCACAGGCCGCAGAAGGAGGCACCGATGCCATCATGGTAGGAGGTTCCACAGGTGCAGGCGGTACTGTCCTGGATAAGACCCTGAAAGCTATCAAGGAACACACAGACCTGCCCACAATACTGTTCCCTGCCAGTGCAGGCGGGGTCAGTGCGCATGCAGATGCGATCTTTTTTATGAGCCTCCTGAACTCAAGGGATGTAAATTATATCACAACCAACCAGGCATTGGGAGCACCCCTTGTGAAAAAATACGGTGTCGAAGCCATCTCAATGGCATATATAATTATAGAGCCCGGCGGTACAGTAGGCTGGGTAGGGGATGCACGGCTGATACCCCGAAAAAAGCCTGCAATGGCCGTGGCCTATGCACTGGCAGGCAAATACATGGGCATGCACTATATCTACCTGGAGGCAGGTTCAGGTGCTGAGCGTCCAGTTTCGACAGCTATGGTAGGTGCTGTGAAGCAATCAGTAGGTGAAGAGACAAAAGTAATTGTGGGCGGCGGTATCCGTACCGGAGAGATTGCAGCCAGTCTGGTCAAAGCAGGTGCAGACATGATCGTGACCGGCACCATCGTGGAACAGGTCAG
>CBDUUM010000195.1:0-2564 GCA_965370445.1 uncultured Methanosarcinales archaeon | reverse complement strand
CGATCACCAATGACTGATTATTAAGTGTAACCAGAAAATAATAAAAAGTCTCATAATCTGACATTTCGACATTCTATACTTTTTAGTCTTCTTTGCTGGAATTATCTTATTTTCTTGTCTTTCTTCTTTTGATTTAATCCACTCCCGCCGACTCCCGCCCCAGCCTGAAAGCCTTCAGGTTCACTTCCACGGTCTTTGGCGGTACCAGATTGCTTATGCTCTCTTCAAGGCTCCCGACATCAAGTGGCAGGAAATTGGAAAGCGCACCTATCAGTGCCACATTCGCTGTTAATGGATGACCTGCCTCAATTGCGATCCTGTCTGCATCCAAAGGCACCAGGTGTTTACACCGCCCATTCAGTTCATCCAGCACAGCATCCACTTCAGGGTACACAGAAGCACCTGATAGAACAGTAATTGGGAAAATAGGATTTGTATTCACTACCACCACACCTTCAGGTGACAGGAAATCTATAGCCCTCAGCCCCTCTGCCGGTTCCAGACCAAGTATTGCATCGGCCCTGCCCGCAGGTATCAGTGAGCCGTACCTGCAATCCAGCCTCACATGGTTGATAACCGAACCGCCGCGCTGTGCCATGCCGTGTGTCTCAGAAGCCTGTACAGGCAACCCTTCATTCACTGCCGCCATGCCCACTATATCGGAAGCCAGTATAGCACCCTGCCCGCCAACACCCACAATGACCAGGTCGAATTCTGTCATCTGGAGACCTCCTTTATAGCATCGAACGGGCAGACCTGGGCACATACCCCGCAGCCCACACAAAGTTCACCGATGACCGCCTTCCCCTTTTGCCCTTCCTCAACGGATTCAATGAACGAAGATGCAGGACAGCCGAACGTGATACACGCCTTACATCCCTGGCATTCATCCGGGTCGACTGTAAACGGAGTGAGCCTAATTCCACGCCTGCGGGCCATGATGATGCATTCCTGCCTTGAAATGACCACTGCCGTCCCTGTATGTTCCCTGGCATGTTTGAACACTTCGATAGTTTCTTTTACATTAAAGGGGTCGGTCGCCTCAACAAACTCCACACCACACGACTTTGAAATATCTTCCAGTGAAGCCATGAACGTAGCATCGCCCAGTACGTTCAATCCTGTGCCTGGATTGGGCTGGTGCCCGGTCATGGCAGTAGTCCTGTTATCCAGGATCGTGACTGTGATATCTGCACCATTGTACACGGCATTCAGCAGCCCTGGAATACCGGTATGCAAAAAGGTGGAGTCTCCGATGGAACAGCAGATGGGTTCGGTCTCACCCGCATGGTATATGCCGGAAGCTGTGGTGATACTGGCACCCATGCACAGGCAGGTATCCATTGTCCCCATCTGGACACCAAGGGTATAGCATCCGATGTCGCCTGGATATACTGCAGATTTGCCAAAGGCTTTCTTCATAGCATGATAGGTAGCCCTGTGCGGGCAGCCCGGGCACATGACAGGTGGACGGTTCGGCAATTCAACTGATGACTCAACAGGTACATGGGGAGTATGGTCAAGACCGGCCACCTTTGAGATGGCAGCTTCCACGATTGATACGTTTAGTTCCCCGTTCCTGGGTACCATGTCTTTTCCATGTACATCCACATTCCTTGTACCTGATATTGACCGCACAGCCTCTTCCACAACAGGTTCCAGCTCCTCTATCACCAGTACCTGTCCTACCGGGTCCGGCAGTTGTCCCACCGAGTCCAGTAATTGTTCTATCAGGTTAAGGGGCATCGGATAAGTGGATATTTTTAAAAAGGATGCCTTTATACCGAGCCGGTCCACGGCCTCCCTGGCATAAACAGATGCCACACCCGATGCGATAATCCCCAGTTCAGCGCCTTCTACAATATCCAGTTGGTTCCATTCGGAAGAACCAAGTGCCTCAGCTATTATATCCTGTTTTTCCATTAGCATATTATGGCGCACCCTGGCATGGGCCGGGAGCATTACCCACTGCTGCGGTCTCTTCTCAAAACCAATCTCCCTGTCTGGTTTTTCAGTTTCAGGCATTGTAATGTCGGATTTGCCGTGACACACCCTGGTGGTGGGGCGAAGTATCACTGGCATCTCATACTTCTCTGAGAAATTAAAAGCATAGGACACCATATCACAGGCTTCCTGCGGCGTGGCAGGGTCCAGGCAGGGTATACGGGCAAATTGTGCATACCGCCTGTTATCCTGCTCGTTCTGGGACGAATGGCACCCGGGATCATCGGCAGAAATTATGACAAGGCCGCCTTTAACGCCTGCATATGCAAGGGTCATGAACGGGTCCGAGGCCACGTTTAGACCTACGTGTTTCATGGTAGCTGCGCTGCGGCCCCCTGACCATGAGGCACCGATGGCCACTTCCAGCGCAACTTTCTCATTTACGGACCACTCCACATGACAATCCGGTTTCAACCGGGCCAGGGCCTCGATGATCTCAGATGAGGGGGTGCCTGGATAGCCTGACACAAGGTCCACCCCGCTATCGTATAATGCCTGTGCTATGGCATGATTGCCTAACTGGTAGCGAATATTTCTTTCCGGCATAGATATGTTCCTCA
>CBDUUM010000194.1:0-2567 GCA_965370445.1 uncultured Methanosarcinales archaeon | reverse complement strand
TCTCCTGAATAAAGATTAACCCTATCTTCAAATGAAGTCCTGATCTTTCCAGTTCCATCACCACCAGTGGAACTATTTGCCCCTGTGACATTGATGATATGGATCATCAGGCCGATATTACCTGAGCCAAGATCACTTGCATAGATCAGCGGGTCCATTTCCATGAATGAACTGGTAGTATATTTGGAAAACACAGCACCGTTTTCAAACACCACGCTCCGTGATTTATACATATAAGTTATTGTACCCGGTACCGCAGTAACAGGAACACTGCTGCCAGTGTAATTTATCTGGATCTCAGTATTATTGGGCTCAACAAATATTGATCCGCCGCCCATTTCCACCTTGGTTATCCGGCCCATACCCGCACCGGTGACCGGACCGTTTATGATTTCCAGGACATCATTCTGCAGGACAGAAAAAGAATTCTGGGCATTAGATACCTGGGTATTATATTTCATCGTATCAATGAAGGGAATTCCCGTAGTATAGATTATCCCGACAGAAACCATGACAATACTTAGTATAAGGATTATTCCAATGACAGGGGATACTCCACTGCGGTCCTCAAGCAGATTCTTATAGTTCATAGGCAACAAGCAGGTAATTTTCATTACTGGTTATTTGACACGCTACTATATAAGATTTTTATTGTCTAAATGCCGGTATAGCGTATCTCTCTGGACTGGCTCACGCCCCGCACCCCTGATGATCCATTCAAATTCATCAGGCGGCATGTATTCACCATTGGCTGCCCCTGCGCTCTTTGATATCCTCTCTTCGACCAGAGTGCCGCCCAGGTCGTTCACACCACACAGCAGTGAGAATTGTGACAGCTTCTTACCCAGTTTTACCCAGCTGCCCTGTATGTTTTTCACATGCGGGAACAGCAATATCCTCGCCATGGCATGTACTATAAGGTCCTCGACACCTGTTGTAGCATATACCCCCGCTGCCATCAGTTCTTTGCCCAGGGTATTATTATAGGGCATAAAAGGCAGCGGTACAAACTCAGTAAAACCTCCGGTCGCAACCTGGATATCCCGTATCCTGAGTATATGGTCAATACGTTCCTCTTCGGTTTCGATATGCCCATACATCATTGTCGCTGTAGTGGGTATGCCTTCACGATGCGCCGCCATTATTACTTCTGTCCACTGTTGTGCTGTTAGCTTATCGGGGCATATCTCACGGCGGACCCGGTCTGAAAGAATTTCGGCAGCAGTACCGGGCATTGTATCCAACCCTGTCCGTTTTAATTCCCGGAGGGTTTCAATGATACCTGTTTTACTGTTATTAGCCATATGAAATACTTCCATGGGCGAAAAAGCATGAATGTGTAGCTGTGGGAACCTGGATTTTATGCCGTCAAGGATGCTGCAATAATCTTCAAGAAACATATCTTCCATCAGGCCGCCCTGGATACATACCTCTGTAGCACCAAAACGAACAGCTTCACCTGCCTTGTCAATGATCTCCCTGGTAGTCAGCCTGAACCCCTCATGTCCTTTAAATGCACAGAACCTACAGGTACCAATGCACTGGTCTGAGAAATTAATATTCCTGTTAACGACATATGTAGCCGTATTGCCTACCAGGGTAGCCCTTAACCTGTCGGCCAGCTTAAATATAAGAGTTGGGTCACACCGCAGCAGTATCTGGGCGTCTTTCTTTGTTGCTTCCCCGGCAATTAAACGATCGATCATGTCATCAGGCATCCCGGCCGGGACATCATTGAAAATATCAGTTAACAAGGCAGCATATTGCAGGTTCATGACCATTACACCTTTCTTTTGTCGTTTGTCAAGCAGGAAAGTATATAAACTTTTATAGATAGCAGGGCCGGGTAATCTTCAAATGGTGGGTATACCTATCACTGGACCGGTATTGACCGATAATACGATAACTGCCTCCCTGTCAAGTCCAATGTTCAAGATAGAGAAAACCTAAGAATTTACCATTATATTATTCCTAACAGACTTGCGAAAAACTGGGCTATTTTTACAATCGTAACTGTAACCAGCATCGATATTCCAACACCCTCATAAGTTATATCCCCACTTATCAGGGCAGCTTGAGTTTCGCCTACAGGGTCGGCAGAATTTCTAATTCTGTCAAGTGTTTCTTCATTTGAAATTAATCTCAGTGTCGGACTGTCTGGTTCACCACTTTGCAGGTCAGTTATAAATCCTTCCTGGTCTGTAACTGCTGTTAATTCAATATTTCCACCAGCTTTTTCAACGAAAATATGTATGACCTGTCCAGCAAAGACAGATTTTATCAGGGGTAGATCAGGAATTATTTCACTGACATGGGGATTATAGGTATTTAAAAAGAAATCCTTGATCTCTTCTTCGGTTATTGCTGAAGCAGGAGTAATAGTACTGGCTGATACAACTGCAAACAACAATAATAATACACAAAACTTACTTAATTTGATCATTTTCTTCCCTCCATTAATAGAATAACCGCACTTACTTACACATTTAGGATTGACTTCATATAATGTTTTTGTTCGAAAATAATACGGTGAAACGAAAAATCAAATGTTCCAGGCTTGATTTTTA
>CBDUUM010000193.1:0-2605 GCA_965370445.1 uncultured Methanosarcinales archaeon | reverse complement strand
TACTGAGTCCATCAAGCTTATCGAGTTTGCTGAGTCCATCAAGCTTATCGAGTTTACTGAGTCCATCAAGCTTATCGAGTTTTACATCTATACTACCTAGTTTTATATCCTGACTACTTAGTAAACTGTTACCTTTATCTAACCTGTCGCTGATCTCTCGCATATCATCAGTAACTACCCTTCCAAACGGGTAAGGTAAATTAAGATCATCTGCAAGCTCTTTTGTTTCAATTTTAGTGTCAGGTCTGACTCTTTCCAGATCATGAATGAATTCTGAAACCGCAGATTCAGGCCCGCTTACCATAATTTTAACTGACCCATCCGGATCATTAAAAACTAATCCATTCAGCCCTCTAATCTTTCCATTGGTTTCTACAATCTCCCTGTATCCAACCATTTGGACATGATCAGTTACTGTTGCATAGATGCTTTTTACTGCGGTTGCCATTATAATATCTCTTTTTGTCATGAAAGTATTATAGTTTTGTGGTAATTGCCCGAATTCCTGTGGGGACCACCATTTGTAGATGCCAGGAACGTGGTAGACGTATGGGCAGGAACGTGGAAGAAGTAAGAAAAGAACCCACATGGGAGTCCAGTTCCTTTGATCTAAGCTACAAATGACCTCTTAATTACGATTTTACAGAACACTTTTTATATCTCCTTTAATAATATCAATATGAGGCCAATAACACATGGATAAGCTTATTATCTGCATCGACCGTGATGACGATATCGGACAAAAGGCAGGGGAGACCAGCCCGGTTATCGGGCGGGAAAAAAACCTTGAAGCTGCAATGAAACTTGGTACAGCCGACCCAGAGGATTCTGATATCAATACCATATACGCTGGTGTGAAACTCTATGATGAACTGGTGGAAAACGGTCTGGACGTAGAGCTCATATCCATAGCAGGGGACCGTGATGTGGGCCTGATATCTGACCAGAAGATATCTGACCAGCTTGACAGTATCGTGGCAAAATACGACGTCAAGAACGCAATCCTCGTCTCTGATGGTGCAGAAGACGAATCAGTTATGCCCATTATAGAATCCAGGATAAAGGTGGACGGTGTCCACAGGGTCATCGTCAAACAGAGTGTAAACCTGGAAAGTACATATTACATATTAAAGACCGCCTTCAATGACCCAAAAATATCCCATTCCTTCTTCGTACCGATTGGCTTGGCCGCTGTGATATATTCCATCTTCCTCTTTGCAGGCGATCCGAAATACGCATGGGCCGCTATCCTGGGTGCTATCGGTGCTTACATGCTGTTCAGGGGTTTCGGACTTGATGACATACTGGAAGAATTCAAATCCAATATGAAACAATCCCTGGTCACAGGCAAGATATCCTTTATCACATATTCCATTGCCTTGATATTGACTGTCATAGGAACAATAATAGGTATTGTCAGGTTCTGGGAATATTATACCCGGACAGATATTTTCGTTGGTATATTAATACTGTTCATGGTATTCGTGAACATATCCGTATGGTGGTATGTAGGTGCAGGATGGATAGCCACTATTGGCAGGATGATCGATCTTCAAAGGGAAGGTAATAATTACAAACGGCAATGGTCTTACCTGTTCTTCCTGTTCTCATCAGGATTGCTGTTCTGGGGTGCCAGTACCTTCATACTCTCGGTAAGTAGTTCAGTGGATGAATTTTTCATAACATCAGATACCGGTCGCAATCTCCTTGTACTTTCAATTGTCGGTGCCATCATCATATCATTAATAGGTATCTGGATATCAGCGAGGACATCAAATGCCAAAAGCCAGCAAAAAACAGCATGATATTGATGCCGTTGTAATCGGAGGTGTGGGTTTTAACCCTGATGATTACGATTTCAGGACAATCAAGGTAAATACTCCTTACGGTGCCGTACAGGTAAAAACAGGGAATGTACCTCACCGAAGCAGGACGCTGGAACTTGCACTGGTACAGAGGCATGCCAATGATGATACCTTATCAGGTGCAGAACACATCCCCCCACACAAGCTCAATTACAGGGCCAATGTATGGGCTGCAAAATCACTGGGTGCCAACAGGGTAATAGCTACCAATTCAGTGGGTACTATGGGCAGCCATCCCCCTGGAAGTTTCCTGGTAGCCGATGATTTTATCGACCTGACACGGTCACGGGTAAATACATTCTATGATGACAGGACAGTTCATGTTGATATGACTGAACCCTACTGTCCCGAGATAAGTGACTGCCTGCTAAGTTCCCTGGAAAACAACCACATGGAACCTTTTAGGGGTGTGTATGTTTGCACAGAAGGGCCAAGGTTCGAGACTGCTGCAGAGATACGCATGCTGGGAACCTTCGGGGATGTGGTAGGTATGACAGGACTACCTGAGGTTGTGTTGGCGCGGGAGTTGGGGTTGTGTTATGCATCATTGTGCATCATTACCAATAGGGCATGCGGACTTGCCGGAAAGAAACTAACTACCGATGAGGTCCTGGAAATGCTGGAAAGAAAACAGGAAACACTTCGTTCTATTCTGCTGGATGCAATTGCATCATTACCGGCCCACAGCAATTGCGGGTGTAAGGACGCCATCAAAGGGGCTACTATCTGATCCACTATGC
>CBDUUM010000192.1:0-2641 GCA_965370445.1 uncultured Methanosarcinales archaeon | reverse complement strand
AGATTGATATTATGGCAGCCGATACGCTGGAGCCAGAGCATGCTATCTGCCAGTTGCTCTTCGGTGATTGGATTCCCTTTCCCCTCATGGCTGATCTCATAATTCTGGCAGTACACACATCGCAGGTTGCAATTGGTAAGGAACACAGTGCCCGAACCACCTATTCCAACCAGGGGAGCCTCCTCCCAGAAATGTGGCTGGACCGAAGACACCATCAGGTCAGCTCCGGCCTGACAGTACCCGATCTCACCATCAAGTCTGTTCACACCGCAATTCCTGGGACAGATATCACACTGCTCAAGTTTTGAAAACAGCTTTTCGATACGGTTGTCGATCTCACCACTATTGACCAGTTCCAGATAGGCCGGCTCAAATTCAGTTAAATAATCTGTTTTTCCATTCATCTTCGTAAGATCATCGTCCTTAGGCGGTCTGCTGCCTTACTGGCACTGTCAGCAATATTGCCCATATCCCGCAACAGACTTATTAAATAGAACACTCCCGTACCGCCAAGTTCGTCCTCGTATTTGAAGACCGTGGCCTGGAGTTGTTTCTTGGTAATATCGGTCTCATGTTCCAGTTCCTCGACAATGGGGACTTTCTTGAGTATTCTCTTTATTTCCTTTTTACTGAAAGATGTTTCAAGGAGTTTGGCAATATCATCCACCATATCCTCATAAGCATCAACAGTCTTGATAATACGCTCCATCAACTCCAGCAACCCTTCCTTGATCTCAGGCTGAAGTTCAGTCTCCCTCAGGGTAAGCCAGTGAGCAGTATGATGGGCATTATCTGCGATCGAGTCCTGGGGTTTCAAAAAAGAAAGCAGGTCATTAGGGTCTACCGGCAGCATCATGGAACTGGGTATGAGCTTGCGTATGGTCTGCTTGATTATATCAGCCTCATACTCTATAGCAGATATTTCAGTGTCAAATGTATGCACCGCAATATAATCGCCTTTACAATAAGCTTTCACCGACTGCTGGAGCTTTTGCACAGCCTGCCCTCCTTTCTCTGCATGCGTATGAACAGGTTTGAAGGGTGATTCCCCAAAGATTCCAAGAACAGAACGAATATACTCAATTGGCATTATAGCACCTTCATTAATATTACAAATATCACTCCGGATGTAAGGGCGGCCACTGGCACCGTGATTACCCAGGATACAATTATTTTCTTAATAACACTTAAATCAACCGCCGCAAGACCACCCGCCAGTCCCACACCCACCACTGCCCCAACCAGGGTATGGGTAGTGGATATAGGTAATGCACTGTAGGAATGACCAAAGACTACCACGGCCGTGGCAAACTCGGCTGAAAAACCCCTTGTTGGTGTCAGCTCAGTTATGCTGCTTCCGACTGTTTCAATAACCTTCCAGCCCCATGTCCCAAGACCGATCACGATGCCGATACCACCGATGGCCAGTACCCATACTGGAATGACGCCGTACTCGGTAATATTGGCAGCAGACAGGGCTGCAGACAGCGGGCCTATGGCATTGGCAACATCATTCGAGCCGTGGGCCAGTGCCACAAAACAGGCAGACAGTATCTGGAGGTACCCGAATTTCTTTTCCAGCTTGTAGGGGTCATCCACACGTGCCAGCAGGAAAATACGTATAATGGTGAATATAATAAATGCCATCAAGGCCCCGATAAGTGGAGATGTGATCCAGGAAATTACGATCTTTCCCAGAACCATCCATTTTATCTGGTCAATGGTGAAGGTATCAATAAACATGGTAGAAACCAGTCCAAAACCTGTTATTGCGCCCACGATTGCATGGGTCGTGGAAACGGGCATATGGTAGAAGGTGGCAAAAGTGATCCAGAAACTCGCAGCAAGTATAGCTGCCAGGGAACCGATTATTACAATGTTCGGGTCAACGCTTATAATATCTTCAATGGGTACAATACCCTTGGCTATCCTGGTTGTGACCCTGTCGCCGAATACGAGCGCACCAACCAGTTCAAGTGTGCCTGCTATGATCACTACCTGTTTGAGCGATAATGCACCTGTACCCACCGAAGTACCCATTGAATTGGCCAGGTCGTTGGCACCGATATTCCAAGCCATATACAGACCGGCCACTAACACCAACAGTATGATCGGATCGAAAATATCCATATCTTTACCTCATTTGTTCAGGTCCAGCTTTTCGCCGGTTACCATGTACACAACCCTTTCACATAGGTTGTTTATGTGGTCGCCCATGCGTTCCAGGTATCGTGACGCAAATGTAAGATGTGATGCATTGGCTATCTTTTTTGGGTCCTCGATCATGTAAGTGATGAGTTCCCGCCTGACCTGGTCGAACAGTGCATCAACTTCCTCGTCCCTGGCTGCCGTACTTTTTGCCAGTTCCACATCCTGCTTTTCCAGGGCTTCAAGGCTGCCGTCCAGCATCTCCTGCAGGATATCAGACATCCTTGGTATATCCACCAGTGGTTTGATGTGTGGTGAACTTGAAGTGGCCTTGGTGATGAACGCAATTTCAACTGCCAAGCCGCTTATACTTTTAAGGTCGATGATCATCTTCAAGCTGCCTTTTAACATCCTGAGTTGGGCGGGTAACACTTTTATTGTCATGGTCCTGGTGCACTTATCCTCAACAACATCACCGAATTCATCGATCTCC
>CBDUUM010000191.1:0-2649 GCA_965370445.1 uncultured Methanosarcinales archaeon | reverse complement strand
TTAATATCAGGATTACGGGGCATTATTTCATCACCCTTTTCACTATGGTATCAAAGAACCATTTTTCAGAATCCCAGGGACCAGGGCTGGCCTCGGGATGGAACTGTACGCTCATTATGTCCAGGTAGTCATGGGCGATACCTTCCACAGTATTATCGTTAATGTTCAGGTGGGTGATATGAGCCTCTGCCGCATCCAGGGAACCGGCATCCACTGCGAATCCGTGGTTCTGGGAGGTGATGTACACGGTGCCTGTTTCCAGGTCCTTAACAGGCTGGTTGGCACCCCGGTGCCCGAACTTCAACTTGTACGTACTGGCTCCCAGTGCCAGGGATATTATCTGGTTGCCGAAGCAGATGCCGTAGATGGGGACTTCTCCCATCATGTGTTTTACAACATCAATGGCAGTGCCTGCCTTCTCTGGATCGCCCGGGCCGTTTGATACGAATATAGCATCAGGTTTTTGTTCAGTAATATAGTCTGGTGGAGTACTTGCAGGTACCACGGTAATACCCACACCCCGCTGCTGCAGGCTCTTTATCATATTGGTCTTTATGCCAAGGTCGATGACAACGAAATGAGGCTTGTCCTTGCCTGTTGCTTCAATATGGTAGGGAGCGGGGCAGGTCACCCTGTCTATCAGGTCGTGCCGGTCTGATATCTTCGGATGCTGCCTTGCCAGGCGCACTGCTTCCCCGCCATCGTCGCTGTCTGTGAGCAGGCATGCCCGCATGGCGCCGGTATCCCTGGTCTTGATGGTCAGCATCCTGGTATCCACACCTGCGATACCGGGCCGGTTTTCTTCCCTTGCAAAATCAAAAATGGAGCGTTTGGATAGGTGATGGGATGGATGGTCGCACGCCTCCCTGACCACCATGGCCTCTGCCTTCATGCCGTCTGACTGGAAGGTCTTACCGCTTACGCCGTAATTGCCGATGAGGGGGTAGGTGAACATCAGTATCTGGCCGGCATATGAAGGGTCGGTAAGTGCCTCTTCGTATCCGGTATATTGAGTTGTAAAAACAAGTTCCCCGCAAACAGCAGCTCCGGCGGCACCAAAACCAACGCCCTTTACAATTGTGCCGTCTTCTAATCCTAGTATTGCTTTCATACTAGGTGCTTTACATGGGAGAGATGGGTTAAAAAGGTTGTGTAAAGTCAAACGTTGCGACGGCACATCCAGCCGCGGCAGAGCTTGTAGGGGTATAGTTATTAAGATCAACAAGGTTGGCTGCCACCTGCTGCCCTGACGGGCTGCGGTGGCAGGGGTAGTGGTAGTTAGATATTTCTCTTGTTGTATATTTCAACTGCCGGCAACAGTTAAAATATATTACATGTGATATATAAACCATGAGTACACATATCGTTATTGCTTTATTCTGTGGTCTCTGTGATCACGGTGGCTGATATCCACCAAACTCCAAAATAACTGATAAGTCCCTTCAGGCCCCGGTTCTTTTCCTGGATAATATTTGGGACCACCAGCGTTCCAAACAATTGCCAATGGATTTAACCTTAAGTCCACAAACATATACACACCCATGAAACGCACAGGAGTTACGAACCTGCCCCTGCACGGCGGGGCGGCACCCAGATGGCTGTTCAACAGGATGGTAAAATTGTCAGGTGGTATCTGCGATGCAATATTACTGGATTTCGGGCCGGATGAGATGCTAAGACGGCTGTCAGACCCTTACTGGTTCCAGGCCTTCTCATGTGTGCTCGGGTTCGACTGGCACAGTTCGGGCACGACCACCACCACCTGCGGTGCCCTGAAAATTGCACTGGACCCCCGGGAGCACGGCATCAAGGTGTGCGGCGGGAAAGGCAGGACATCCAGGAAGACGCTGGATGAAATTGAGCAGACTGCTGAAGTATTCAGTCTTTCAACCCCGGATATCGAGCAGCTCAAATACTCCAGCAGGATGAGCGCAAAGGTCGATAACAGCCTGATACAGGATGATTACAGTCTGTACCACCACTGCCTGGTATTTGACGAGAAAGGAGACTGGACCGTCATCCAGCAGGGCATGAACGATTCATATGCCCGGCGGTACCAGTGGTTATCAGAAGGAGTAAAAAGCTTTGTGGAAGAGCCGCATTCCGGCATAGCATCGGATGATATTAAACCCGATGTATTGGACATGACAGCAAGGGAGAGTTATAAGACGCAGGATGTAAGCCTTGACCTGATACTGGATGGTCCCGAGCACTTGAGGCAGTATTTCGGTAAAAAGAACCAGACGAGGTTGGATGATTTCACTGGTAGCAGGTTAGATGGTTTTAGAGGTAGAAGGGTGGATGAACTGTCACTGCCGCCCCGCCATCATATCATAGATATGGATATCACAGAAAAGGGTATGAAGGTGCTGAAGGAAGCCTACGAACTCCAGCCCTCATCCTACGAGGAACTTGTCTCGCTAAGGGGCATGGGGCCACAAAAGATACGCGCGCTGGCACTGGTTTCAGACCTTGTTTATGGCACAAGGCCGAGCTGGCGCGACCCTGTTAAATACAGTTTTGCCCACGGCGGGAAAGATGGATTCCCGTTTCCTGTAGACAGGGACACTTATGACAAGAGTATCAGCACCCTGAAGGATGCTGTGGAATCTGCCAGGCTGGGTGAAAAGGATAAACAGAATGCTATAA
>CBDUUM010000190.1:0-2660 GCA_965370445.1 uncultured Methanosarcinales archaeon | reverse complement strand
ATAGATAACTTCAACAGAAATTATCGATAGATAACTTCAACAGAAATTATCGATAGATAACTTCAACAGAAATTATCGATACTAATTTCTTACACTTTAATCTTCAGATAATTATAATTTAACCACAGAGGACACAGAGAAACACAGAGCTTGCATCTGATTTTTCTCTCTGTGTCCTCTGTGCCCTCCGTGGTTTATTGCGTATCACTTGTTGGAATTTGCATATTATTAGTTAATATTGTTTGGTTTTTAACTATATTGGGAATGAAAACCAATACCTTAAAAATTTTATTATGTCTGTGATCCTAAATCGAGAATCGGGCTATTCGGAAGTGCTGGTATCCCGGATAAAACATCAAAGCTAACTATATATCATAGTCCCAATGCCAGAATCGGTGAACAGTTCCAGCAGGATGCTGTGGGACTTGCTGCCGTCGATGATATGGACCTTTTCAACGCCCTGTTCTACTGCAACTGCTGCCGAGCGTATCTTGGGTATCATACCACCGGCAATGGTGCCTTCCTTGATCATGTCCTCAACCTGGTCCAGCCGGATGCGGGATATGCGACTGGCAGGGTCTCCGGGTTTGCCCAATACTCCGGGTACGTCGGTCATGAGTAAGAGTTTTTTAGCCTTCAAGGCTGCAGCAATGTCTCCGGCAACAGTATCGGCATTGATATTCAGGCTGTTACCCTTATCATCCATTGCTATGGGTGCCACAACCGGTATGTAGCCCTTTCCGGCTGCTATCATGAGTATCTCGGGATTGATGACCTCTACATCTCCCACCCAGCCCAGGTCTACTTCGTGCTCCCTGCCTTCAAAGGTGACGCGCTGGATGCCCTTTTTCTTTGCCATGATAAGCCCGCCGTCCTTACCTGAGAGTCCCAGCCCCTTTCCGCCATAGGTGCTTATCAGGGATACGATCCTGGTGTTGATATTGCCAACTAATACCATACGTGCGATCTCCAGTGTCTCATCGTCTGTGATGCGCAGCCCTGCCACAAACTCGCTTTTTTTCCCCATCTTTTCCATCTTCTGGGTAATCTCGGGACCGCCCCCGTGTACGAGCACAGGATGGATGCCTACATAACGCAGAAGTACCACGTCCTGGACTATATCTGCCATGATGGCGGGGTCAACCATGGCGTGTCCACCTACTTTTATTATCATGATGGAGTCGTAGAACTCTCTAATATACGGAAGGGCTTCTATCAATACTTGCTCACGGTTTATGTTCATGGTTCTGGAGACTCCTGTTTTTCCAGGGTTTATATGTGGTGGTGGCATATAAAGGTTTTAATAATAAAACATATACCGTTCAAGTTTATCGAAGTATATTAATCATAACATTTTTATACTATATCTAACATATAATTGATTGTTGAGCGGGTAAGGCTATTTTCCCTTTACCACCACCCCCAACCCCCTTATTCCCGCTCAACATCCCATTATATTGCATTTTCTTGAATTGTGGGTGGATTGTACATCTTCAATATACAACTTTTGTCCCTGGCATCGATAGTTTAAATTACTATCCTTTATAATTTATAATCCGATATATGGTATCAACAATCGAGGTATAGTATTTGCCAGAAAAGGATTACCTTACTATTGATGATTTTGACCTTTCAGGAAAAACAATTCTTTGCAGGCTGGACCTGAACTCACCCATGAGCCCTGGAAATGAGATCCTGGATGATAAAAGGTTCAAGGGTTCGCTGTCTACACTTAAAGAACTGGATGATTCGAAATTGGTGCTAATGAGCCACCAGAGCCGGCCCGGAAAAAGCGATTTTACTATGATGGAGCCCCATGCCCGGTGCCTGTCAGACTTGCTTGACAAGGATATTACCTATGTGGATGATATTTTCGGTTCTAATGCTGTTACCAGGATCAGCAAACTTGAGAGCGGTGATATCCTGATGCTTGAGAATGTCAGGTTTTTTTCTGAGGAAAACCTGAACCGTACTACAGAGGAACATGCCCGATCCCATATGGTGCAGCGCCTGTATCCTCTTGCAGATTTTTACTTAAATGATGCTTTTGCGGTCTCTCACCGCTCACACCTGTCTATAATGGGATTCACTAATGTGCTACCCGGTATAGCGGGCAGGTTGATGGAAAAGGAGATAACATCGTTAAGCCGCAGTGCTGATGTCGGCAGCGGCAAATGTGTTTATGTGCTGGGTGGTGCAAAGGTGGATGATTCATTAAAGGTCACCGAACATGTGCTGTCGAATGGAAAGGCTGACAGGGTACTGCTCACCGGTGTAGTGGCAAATATCCTCCTGGCAGCTAAGGGTGTTGATATTGGTAAACACAATATGGAATTCATTCAGTCACAGGGATATGGCGACCTGATAGAGCTTGGCAGGAAGCTGCTGGAAAAGTACAATGATAGGATCGGTCTTCCTGTTGATGTTGCACTGGATAAGAAGGGGGAGAGGGTGGAAGAGTCGATCGATGTGCTGAATAAGAACCATCATTCTGTTCTGCCTATAATGGATATCGGGCTGGAGACTATTGTAAAATTCTCCCGGGAGATCAGGAATGCGGGGACAGTTATTATGAACGGTCCGGCCGGAGTGTTTGAACGTGAGCCATTCTCTCTTGGGACAGTTGAACTCATCGAGGCGGCTGCTGAATCCGGGTTTAG
>CBDUUM010000189.1:0-2674 GCA_965370445.1 uncultured Methanosarcinales archaeon | reverse complement strand
AAAATTGCCCAGATACATTTGAATTGCGATATACATGATGCAACAAATACTACACTCAGCCAAAACCCACCTCGAAAGCACACCCAACGCAGGCCATGACATCACCCACACCCTGCGGGTAAGGGACCTGTGCCTCCACATCAGCAGCATCGAAGGAGGCGACCCCGAGATACTGGAAGCTTCAGCCCTGCTCCACGACATCGGGCGTCCCGCCGAACTAAAGGACCCTGCGACCGACCACGCTGCCCTCTCCGCACAACTCTCCCCCGGAATACTTGCCAGGGCAGGCTTTCCTGCACAAAAAATACCGGCCGTGGTCTATGCCATTGCCAACCACCGCTACAGTTCAGGAATAACACCGGACAGCCTGGAAGCAAGGATACTCCAGGACGCTGACAGGCTGGATATATCAGGTGCTGTAGGTGCGGCCATGACATTTGCCTATTCGGGCGCCTACAACCGCAGGCTGTACCATCCCGATGACCCCCTGGCCAGCCAGCGGGAGCCGGACGGGAACGAATATGCACTGGACCATATCCTCACAAAACTAATGTTGCTGCCCGGGTCCATGCACACCAGTACCGCCAGGGGAATGGCAGAGGAAAGGAACAAGTTCCTGCAAACTTTTGTGGAGCAGTTTATACATGAGATAAATACCGGTAGGGGGCCTGGAAATGAGTAAGCCCGTAACTCCCCTGCTCACAGTGGACATAATCATCCTGGTGGAGGGAAAGCTTGTACTGATACAGCGCATGAACCCACCCTACCAGGGCCAGTGGGCACTGCCAGGCGGATTTGTGGATGTGGGGGAGACTGTAGAAGATGCAGCCACAAGGGAGGCAAAGGAGGAGACCGGGCTTGATGTGGAATTGAAGGGGCTGGTGGGTGTGTTCTCAGACCCCAACCGGGACCCCAGGGGTCATACTGTGACCATCTGCTTCACAGCAACCGGGCATGGCAGCCTGGAAGCTTCATCAGATGCCAGGGATGCGGCATTGTTCGACCCGGACCCGGATGACCTGCCGCCGTTGGCCTTTGATCATGAGAAGATAATCAGTGCTGCAGCAGAGCAGATCAGGCTTCTTCTTCAAGGGCAGAGTTGATCCGGCGCAGCACATCGACCATTATGTTCTGGACACCTTCGGTGTGGTCGCCATCGGGCGGCGTGTCTTCCATATCCAGCAGAATACCGATGTTATTAGTTATATTGGTAATGATATCCAGCATTTCATCCTTGGTGATGAGGCCACTGTAATATGAGTAGAACAGTGTAGTGCCGGAGCGCTCCAGTTTCTTCTTGAATGATGCCCGGGCATTGGATACCTCCTGCCTGGAATAGGGTTCATTGAAGAACGGCACCAACTCAGGCAGGTTCTCCCCTATCCAGGTCATCTCACTTCGGCCATGTACGTTCTTAAAATCAGCGCACAGCCTGGCTATCACCCACTCGCGGGCAGTGAAATGAGTAGTCCTTTTCAATAAGCGCGTGACCTCGGAATGGTCTTTCTTATCAATCTTTTTGAATTTCTCGTATTTCAGCATAAAAATTTCCTATTGTATTACAACCAGTGTATTACATTCTGTATTACTTCACATGCTTTAAATAATTTCCAGATAATTTTTGGATTCTGATGAATATCCTAATTCCCATTGACGGGTCTGCAGGTTCAAAAGCAGCAGCAAAGGTAGGTTCAAGGATAGCTAAAACGCACTCTACTAAAATTATTTTATTGCATGTAATAAGTACAACTGGACAGAAAAGAAAAAGATGGATGGATGAGGGAGCAACGAAACTCCTATCCGACTATAATGATGCCATGGTAAAAGCAGGCATAGATGCTGGCAATATTACTACTATCATTGAAGAGGGAGACCCGGCTGAACAGATAGTGGATACTGCCAAACTAAGAGGTATGGACAGGATCGTGATAGGGACGCATGGCAAGACCGGACTCAAGAAGCTGACCGGAAGCGTTACCGAGAAGGTGCTGCGCCATTCCAGGGTTCTGGTGCTGGTTGTGCCTCCAAAATTTGAAATAGAATGATACTGTATTTAATTTGGCAGGGGTGAAATAATATGGATGGGCCGTATCTGGCTGCTGTTGATATCGGTGGGACAAAGATAACCGTTAGCATTGCGAACGTAAGCGGGATACTGGTTAAGGTGTACCGGCCCGTGCAGCTTGAGGGTGACAACCTGACAGTACCCGGGCAGGTCGATTCCCTGGTAGGGTATGCCTGTCGGCAGACAGGTATTGGAAAGGATGAGATTTACGCACTTGGGGTCAGCACCTGCGGTCCCTTTGGGATAAGGGATGGCGAACTTGTGCTGGTGGCACCCAACCTCTGTGGTGGGCTTGCAAAGGAGCGGGGGATCATACCAAATGACTGGACTGAGATTCCACTGCAAAGGGAACTGTCCCGGATATACAATAAAATCCACATCGAGAACGATGGCATATCGGCTGTTACTGCCGAAAGGATGTTCGGTGCTGGCAGGGGTGAGGACAACGTCGTTTATATCACCTGGAGCACAGGTATCGGTAGCGGAGCCTATGTTGATGGAAGACCTATAAAAGGTAAGAACGGCAATGCCCCACATATCGGCCATGTTTATCTGGTGGATGATGGACCCAGGTGCGGTTGCGGGAATTTTGGGGATATGGAAGCCCTG
>CBDUUM010000188.1:0-2678 GCA_965370445.1 uncultured Methanosarcinales archaeon | reverse complement strand
ATCAGGTGACGCTCAAGTGGCACAGGTCTTTCCTCATACTCGACAAGTTCGCTCCCCAGTCCATCTGCAAGCCAGCCCGGGTTGCCAACAGTGGCTGAGAGGTATATGAACTGGCACTGCGGATACAGGTACCTGAGCCTTGCTATCAGGCCGTCCAGCCTGGGTCCCCTCTCAGGGTCCTCTATCATATGCACCTCGTCCATAACCACAGTACCCACACTACCAAGCCTCTTTGCATCACCTAACCTCAGCAGGTGGTCGATCCCCTCATACGTGCCCACAATGATATCAGAATCAATGGAAGTGCGCATTTTCCCCTGTTTCCCCTTACCCTTGCCCTTACCCTTCCCAATGCGGCTTTGCCCGACCTTCAGGGCTGTTGTAAGGCCGAGTGGTGAGTATTTTTTAGTGAACTGGTCATATTTCTGGTTAGCCAGTGCCACTAATGGGACCAGGAAGAGCATCTTCCCCCTGCCTGATAAAATGTTGCTGACTCCCCCGATCTCACCGATAAGTGTCTTGCCTGTGGCAGTGGCAGATACTACAAGCTGGTTCTTCCTGTCAAGCAGTCCGGATTCTATGGAAATCGACTGGACCGGCAGCAGTGTTTCAGGTAGGATACTCTTCAGCCGGTTGTCCAGTTTCAGGTCATGTACCTTGACCAGGGCGACATGGCCGCTGGCACGGACCCGGTCAAATAATGTCAGTTCACGGTCCATTTTTTTAGGGTCAAGCAGGACCAGCATACGGTCCAGGTCACGGGTCCTGAGCAGTTGTGCAAATAACCTTTCGACACCTTCCTCAGCCATCCTTTTACTGCATGATTGTATTTCCCTGTGAAGTTCAGATAAGGCGCAGTTCTCACATATCAACTCGCCCCTGAACCGCACTGACCCTGTATCCACAGGTGTATATCTTCCCTGTGAAATGCACAGGCGGCAAACCTGCGCCTGTTCATACCCGAGCTGGTAACCATCCAGCATTTCAATAATTTCCTTTCTGGCAGCAGCATCTCCGTGCCCTGCCAGCAGTATAAGGTCAGCCATCCTGAGCAGTTCCACTGCTTCGGAAGGGGGTCTCAGGTCATCGGTCTTACCGTCTATAACCCTGAACTTAAATGGCCTGGGGCCTTTTTGGGTTTGCCTTAATACCAGATTGCCTGTAAATGAGGCCGTATTGCTGTCGTTTTTCAGGACCAGTAATTCAATGGCTGATCTCAGAGGCCTGATAAGTATGACAAGCGACATTGTATCAAAAAAAGCTATTTTTTCAGGTCATATAACTCATATGCCAAACCTTCGGATTCGAGCCGGTTTAACAGTGGTGGGACCTCTTCATCCACAGACACTACAATCGAGGATACACCGTGGAATGCAGCTTCAACTACTGATTCCTTTGCCCCGAACATAACGTCAGGTTCTCTTCCCACCTTACGTAATGCGATAAGGGATTCCACTCCAAGGGCACATATGTAATTGCTATCCTTTACCAGTTCCTCCAGCTGGTCCATATCCACCTGCCTTGAACCACCGCGCTCAACTCTGGGAACCTTGCATACCTTGATGTTCACATCTTCGAGTTCGATCAAACCGTGCAGGTCGGCAACGCCCACATCCTCACTGGCAATGGCATCTGAAATAAGAACCCCGTTGGCTCTATGCTGCTCTTTTGTATTGGCATATAAAAGTCCGTTGCGCATCACAAGAGATACTTTCTGCCCGGCCTTGCAATCCTCATCTGCAATGGCAGTCCACACCGAAACATGACGGATGATATCTTCCATCACGTAGTTGGCATATCGCCTCAGTTCAGACGTGCGCTCAATTACCCATTCTATTCCTTTTTTTGTGACTTTATAACGTACCCGGCCGTCAGAAAAGATCAACCCGTTGTCTGTCAGTTCTTTAATATATTCAGAAACCGCCTGGGGAGTTATTCCAACCTTTTCGGCAATCTCCCTCTGGCGTACATTTGGCTGATGGGCTGTTATTTCAACAAGTATCTGGAATTTAGTACTCTCTTTTTTACTGTGAAGCAGGTCTATCATCCAGGAGCACCAGCAAATTCGATCCTTTGGCCTTTAACGATAAGTTTGTCTGAACGCCGTGCTACACCTCTCAGATACAGTGGGGTTGCACCTACGGCCCTTGATAGCCCAGCCATGGATTGATTGCCGTTCATCACTTCTGTTTCAATATGCTCCATCATATTCCTGAGTTCATCATCACGACTGAAAGTGATCATAAGCAGGTCAGACAAATCTTCTATGGAACATTGGAAATTTACCTGTATCTTTGAATAAGATGTATGGAATTCTTTTTCAGGTTTTTTCCCTGGTTCAGGCATACGCCATTTACTCTCTACCAATCCGCATTTTTTCAAAATACTCAGACTTTCATATATTTCTACCGAAAGCTGTTTTTCTAGTTCATCCTCTGTATACCAATCAGCAAGAAGTATGTCAAAAACTTTCTTGTGGGTATCCGACCCGAAAGTCCGTAAGAGTGGAACAAGATCCGAAGGATCATTGATTATACGAGTTCGTTTGCCCATTTAATGTTACCTCTTTTATATTATATGGTCTTCTAATTTGATAAATGTTTTCAAGTAAATCCCCACTTCGGTCGGAGCAACTTGAGCAAATATTATCATACGATTTTACAACAGGGCAGAACAAA
>CBDUUM010000187.1:0-2690 GCA_965370445.1 uncultured Methanosarcinales archaeon | reverse complement strand
TACCCTTATTTTTCATCAGTTCGATTATTGAGCAATCAGTAAAACTCAGCTTCTTGTCTGCGTATTTTGCGAAAGTAATCCACCCGTTTTCAAGTATCTCCTGGTCAATAAAAAGCATAGGCGGAGTCTGGAATACAATCCACCGTACGACCAAGGTGTCGGAGCAGTGTGATGTGGGCAGGATTTTAGAGGGGTAATCACGGGCGCCGGACGCCGCTATCGCCCTATTGTGGGGCATCGGGCTGATGCTCGGGGAATTATTTGACTAAAACAATGTTACGAATTTTGAGTATATGGTTGCAAATATTGGATAATTTTTTTACAAATTTCATCGATATCTTCATTTTGGATACTTATTAATTTAGTTCGCGAAATGGTCGCACGAATATGTAATATATTTAAACTTAGCGAAAAAATAAAAAGTCTTCATTACAACTTTCGCTTTGCCTATCCAATTTGTTATCATATCTATTCATGATTCAACAAAAGGCTTTAAGACGGCAATTTTAAAATTTGATGATGATTAATAAAAAAGGTTGTTGGGCAGTGATATGTTTAACATATTTGCCCTTTGTGTTTAACATATAATATTAATTTATTATATAAAATCTAATATCTCTGTGGCCTATGGTTTTGGTAGCATTCTTTGCAGTACACCGGTCTATCAGGATCGGGTACGAAAGGCACTTCAGTCTCCTTACCACAGTCTGCACAAGTTGCTTTGTGCATCTCTTGAGGACCCCTATCGAAGCCGCCTCTTCCGCCGCTTCCGCCTCTTCCGCCGCTTCCGCCGCTTCCGCCGCTTCCGCCTCTTCTATCGTTTCTCATATTTTTTATCACCTTTATTTTTGTTCTGTTTAGTTCGTCTCAGCAAGGGCTGCAATTGCGAATTTTCGCATGACTCGTTCAATCTTGATTTTAACCTGATCTCCAACCTTCGTGTCTGGTACAAAAATCACAAACCCTTGCATACGTGCTATTCCATTTCCCTCTCTGGTAATGCCCTCGATTTTGACATCGTAGAAAGCACCAGCGAAGACAGGAGCATTTTCATCTTATTGTCTATACAATTTATTCCTATTAAATTCAATCAATTAACCTAAAATAAGCCTATATAGATGAGTTAATCCCGCTCTATAAGTAATTAAATGAGCTAACTGTTATGGTATTAGATAATTTATTTGTATATAAGCTCTTGGTCATCTCAGACCAGTCAATTTTTTTTGAGAAGCTGTTTTGAATTCTTCGTTTCTTTGGGAGCATTAGATTGGCCATTTCGTAGTCACTATACCTGGGATTATGGAATTGTGCCGATTGAACCAAACATTTTATATCTTTTTAATAAATAATATCTTCCTGATTCTTATGATTGAATATTGGGAGCCACTTATTGAGCGAATGCCAGTTGATGAACTGAAAGCCATCCAGGAAGAGAAACTCAAACGACTTGTTCGTTATGTTTACGACCATTCTCCTTTCTACAAGAAACGGTTCGATGAAACAGGAATTTCCCCTGAGGACATCCAATCCCTTGATGATCTCAGGAAACTCCCGTTCACTACAAAACAGGACCTCAGGGATACCTATCCCACCGGCATGTTCTGCGTGCCCCAGGAACAGGTAGTACGCTACCATGTATCCAGCGGGACCACAGGCAAACCCACTGTAGTGGGCTATACCGAGAATGACATAAAGGAATGGACAACCTCCCTGGCCAGGGGCCTGACCTCGATCGGTGTGGGCAGGGGTGATGTGGTCCAGGTGGGGTACGGCTATGGACTCTTCACAGGCGGGCTGGGACTGCACTACGGTGTAGAGATGGTGGGAGCAAGCGCCATTCCCTCCAGTTCGGGCAATACAGAACGGCAGATCGAGTTGATGCAGGACCTGGGTTCAACAGCTATGGCATGTACGCCTTCCTATTTCCTTTATGTGAACGAAGTAACCAAGAAGATGGGAATCAGCATCGCGGATGATACGAAATTAAAGTGCGGGATATTCGGGGCCGAACCCTGGTCAGAAGAGATGCGGCGCAGGATTGAAGAACAGACCGGTATCAAAGCTTATGACATATTTGGCACGTCAGAGATAAGCGGCCCCCTCTTTACTGAATGTACTTACCAGGACGGGATTCATATCTGGGCGGACCAGTTCCTTATTGAAGTGATAGACCCCGAAACAGGGGAGCAGCTTCCGGACGGGGAAAGAGGAGAACTTGTAGTGACCACACTTGCAAAGGAGGCACTGCCCCTGATACGGTACCGTATCGGGGACCTGACAGTCATCAAGTCCGGGCCGTGTAAGTGCGGCAGGACACATCCCCGCATCATGCGCATCCTGGGCCGGACCGATGATATGATCATTGTAAGGGGCATCAATGTATTCCCGGGCCAGGTGGAGGCGGTATTGATGAATATACCTGAAGTGGCAGAACACTACCAGTTGGTTGTTGACCGAGAGAAAGAACTGGATTCCCTGACCGTTCAGGTGGAAGTGACCCAGGACGTTTTCAGCGATAAGATATCTGACCTGATGGTCCTTGAGAAAAAGGTGACCAAAGCGCTGCAGACCGTCCTGAACATTTCAGCAAGGGTAGAACTTGTGGAGCCGGGCACAATTCCGCGTTCTATGGGTAAGGCACAAAGGGTTATTGATAAGAGGAAAATTTATTAGAGGTAATTGATAGAGGT
>CBDUUM010000186.1:0-2692 GCA_965370445.1 uncultured Methanosarcinales archaeon | reverse complement strand
AGCGAGATGCACGCTTGGATCGAACCTTGCAAGGTTCGTCTGCGGCTACCCCCGCATTTTTGATATAATCCTCATTTGAGAAATCTGTGAAACCAAGTGCTGTGAGTGAAGTTTTTAATGTACCTTTGTAGATTTAAATCTTTGGTGAATACTCGATACAGGAAAATTCATCTATTGACAATTATGGGGAATACATTAATTACACCCAGCAGATCACCCTTCTCGATCATCCCATCCAGTATAGGGAGAAAAACAATACTTGAGATATTCCTTTTACTTTCCACCAGTGCTGCACCTTCAGATTGCACCTTAAGTACAGTACCCAGGGCATGGTGACTAAAAGCGCACGGCAATGATACAGTGTTTTCAACTACTACGGTTTTCTTGACAGGGATTTGAATAACTTCGCCCTTTTTAACCTCCATATCCCCTGCCGAAATAAGCATTTCCCATTTTCCTTCAGTTGAAATAGTAAAATAATACGGTACTGCAGATACATTCTCCCTCTCGATCAGGTCCATACCACCCAATACCAGTTGTATAGGGACCGGCAGGACATTTTCATTACCAGCCATGATATATGATAATTAGCGTTTATGATATATAACTTACTTTTTGCACGTCTTTCCCAAAACACAATATTTGTCGCATTCATTTCCCACCAGACTAAAATTAGTCATCTCCTTCATTTACAGCACAACAATTAAAAACTATCATGCGTAATATTTCAATACTTACCAATTTTCAAGAGGAACAAGAATGGATTATAGAAGAATCATCCCCTGTCTGGACGTAAAGGACGGCCGCCTGGTCAAGGGCGTAAATTTTGTAGACTTAAAAGACGTGGGCGACCCTGCAGAGAACGGTGCAGCCTACAGTGAAGCGGGAGCCGACGAACTGGTTTTCCTAGACATCACAGCGACCATTGAGAACCGGAAAACCATGGTCGATGCCGTGGCAAGAACAGTAGACAAAATCTCCATACCACTAACCGTTGGCGGTGGTATAGGAAGTATCCAGGACATCCAGGCACTGCTGGACGTGGGCGTATCAAAGGTATCAATTAACTCGGCCGCGGTACGAACTCCCGGGCTTGTGAAAGAAGCGTCATCAGAATTCGGTAGCGAAACATTAACTATTGCCATAGATACCAGGCAGAACCCTCAACTGTCGTCAGGGTTTGAGGTTATGGTTAACGGAGGCAACAAACCTACTGGCATCGATGCTGTCAAGTGGGCAAAACAGGTAGAAGAATCAGGTGCTGGTGCCATTCTCCCCACCAGCATGGATGCAGACGGTACCCTGGCCGGATATGATATCCCAATGACCAGGGCCATTGCCGATGCGGTTGACCTGCCAATTATAGCATCTGGCGGCGCTGGCACGCTCGAACATCTTTATGAAGCCATAACTGATGCCCATGCAGATGCCGTACTGGTTGCGTCCATTGCACACTTTGGCACATACACAATCCAAGAGATGAAGGAGTACCTGGCAGGAAAAGGTATCCCTGTAAGATTGTAGTATTTCGAAGTCTTTTTGATGTATTGAAGTCCTTTCTGCAACATATGACTAAAAAGATGACCTATGCAGACTCTGGCGTGGATATACATCTGGAGGAAAGATCCATCAAGGCGCTGGCTTCTGAGATAACATACAAGCGTACCGGGTTAGGTGCGCCGCTGACAGACATCGGCCACTACGCCGGTCTTATCGAGTTCGGTGAATATGCCCTTGCCCTGGCTACTGACGGTGTAGGTTCCAAGGTCCTCATTGCCAACGAGATGAGGCGCTGGAACACGGTGGGCATAGACTGTATGGCCATGAATGTGAACGACCTGCTGGCCATAGGCGCAGAACCCCTTTCTTTTGTAGACTATCTGGCAATCGCAAAGCCGGATGAGGAACAGATGGCACAGATAGGGGAAGGGCTCCAGCGTGGTGCAGAACTTAGCAGGCTGACCATTGTGGGTGGTGAGACCGCAACTTTACCAGAGATCATCAATGGGTTCGACCTGGCCGGTACCTGCCTGGGGGCGGTCAGGAAAGACCAGGTCATCACTGGTGAGCACATAAAAAAGGGCGATGTACTGGTAGGAGTACCAAGTTCAGGAATCCACAGCAATGGCTATACCCTTGTGCGCAAGATCATTGAGCAATCTACCTTTAATTATCATGACCCGTTCCCTCTTAATCCTGAAACCACCATAGGCGATGAACTGCTCATTCCCACACGCATCTATATTGAGATACTTGATGTAATAAAGGAATGCGAGGTTCACGGCCTGGCCCACATCACAGGAAGCGGGCTGTTAAAACTTCGCAGGATTAGCGACCTTGGATTTGATATTCATTCACCTCTTAAGCCCCAGCCAATTTTCAGGTTCCTGCAGGAACAGGGAGGAGTTGACGAACTTGAGATGTATAAGACCTTCAACATGGGCATGGGATTCTTGATTGTGCTGCCAGAACAGGATGCCCGGAAAGCGGCAAATATCACAGGCGGTAGGATTGTGGGTAAGATTACTGGTTCAGGAATACGAGTTGGGGAATTAGAGATTGTTTAATTATGTAAAATTATCGTAAAAACTTAGGTGCATTCAAAACGGTCGGTTCCGAAAATTATATTTTACATATTTACCTTGTAGTACCTGAATTTCATTTTATTATAAATAGATGAGACCAATATTGA
>CBDUUM010000185.1:0-2746 GCA_965370445.1 uncultured Methanosarcinales archaeon | reverse complement strand
AAGATAACCAGCAATAATCGCCTTGAACTGGTGGACATCGATAGGTTTTGGGATATACCCGATACATCCTGCATCAAGGAACCGCTCTTCATCTCCTTTCATGACATGTGCTGTCAGTGCAACCACGGGAACAGCTGCCGTTTTCGGCCCACTCTTAAGCTTTGAAAGCACTTCAAGCCCGTCCATTTTAGGGAGGTGCATATCCAGGAGTATCAGGTTAAATTCTGCCTCTTTCACAAGTTCAAGTGCCTTGAAACCGTCTTCTGCACCTGTCACCTCATATCCGTATGATTCAAGCAGATCGACTGCCAGTTCCATGTTCATTGGATTATCTTCAACAACCAGTATATAAGTCATTATTCCTTTTCCCCCAATACTGTAATTTTTTCGATTTCATCCAGGATATTATCTGCAGTAAACATTCCCTTAGGCATAATAGAAACTACATTATCGTTCAGCACTTTTATATCATCACTTGTAAGTTCTTTTGCCGTACAGATGATGATCGGGATATCTTTTGTTCCAGGGTCGGCTTTCAGTGTGGAAATTACATCAAAACCAGTGATTACAGGCATCATAAGGTCGAGTATCAACACATCAGGATGTTCGCATATTGCCTTATCTATTCCCTCCTGTCCACCGTATGCCTTTATCACGCTACAGCTATTCGACTCGATCATTGCTGACATCATTTCAACAATATTTGGCTCATCGTCTACAATAAGGACTTTCATGGCCTCAACTTTTAACGCTTTCTTAAGATTATGCAGCGAACTGAGAAATGTAGATTTTTCCACAGGCTTAACAAAGTAATCAACGACTCCCAGTGCTAACCCGATCTCTTTGTTATCTACCATGGAAATGACTATCACAGGGATATGGCAGGTATTGGGATTATTTTTTAAGCGATTAAGCACTTCCCATCCGTCCATACCCGGAAGCATGATATCCAGTGTAATGGCAAACGGTTCCATTTTTTCCACTAATGCCAGTGCCTCTTTGCCTGTATAGGCAGGTACAGCCCTGTATCCTGCTTTTGTGAGCGTGATTGTAAGTAGTTCGCTTGCGTTTATATCATCTTCCACAACAAGGATAAGCGGTTCATCCCCTGTTGCACCTTCAGGCTCAACGATCGATGGTATTTTGATTGGTTCAAGGTCCTCTTCTGTTACTGTTTCTTTCAGCGCAGGTACTTCAGGCATTTTAACTGATCCAGCCTTAGCCTCTGCAGCCACAGTTTCTTTCACTGCAGGCATATCAGGAATTGCGGTTACTTCAGTCCCGGCCTTTGCTCCAGGTTCATTTATAGCGCCAGGTGCTATTATTTTACCTTCTATTGGTATGGTGAAAATAAACGAACTGCCCTTGCCGGGTTCACTTTCCAGCCTCACCTCACCACCATGCAGTTCCACGAACCGCTTAACAAGGACAAGTCCCAATCCTGTTCCGCTATATTCCCTGGAAGTAGATGCATCAAGCTGTATAAAAGACCGGAATAGCTTTTTCTGGTCGTCCTTTGTTATCCCGATCCCTGAATCTTTGACCTCGACCTGTGCCATGTCCCCTACACGCTGACCGTCTATGGTGATCGAACCTTTTTCAGGTGTGAATTTGGTGGCATTGCTTATCAGGTTGTAGAGTATCTGCTTGACCTTACCCTTATCTGCCATAATAGTCGTAAGTTCGGGATCGATCTTTGTTTCCATAACAATGTTCTTCTTTGATGCCAGGGGCGCTGTCACCGTCGTTACCTCATTAATGGCATCTAAAATATTGAATTCCTCATATTGCAGTTCCATCTTCCCGGCTTCGACCTTTGACAGGTCAAGTATATCATTGATAAGACCTAAGAGATTTTTGCCGCTTATCAGGATATTATTGACATACCTTGACTGCTTTTCATTAATGGCACCGAACGTTCCATCGTGCAGTATCTCTGAAAAACCTATGATCGAATTTAGCGGAGTTCTCAGTTCATGGCTCATGTTAGCCAGGAACTCAGACTTAGTCTTACTGGCTGCTGCAAGTTCCTGTGTTTTTATGTTAAGTTCATCACGCTGCTCTTTTAATGTGCTTGCCATCTTCTGTGTTTGCAGGTGGGTCTTTGCATTATTGACAGCCACTGCATGCTGGTCAACTATTCGTTTCATAAAATCCAGCACATCTGGCGGGACGTCACCGAGATGACAGGTAATCATAACACCTAAAAGCATGTCCTTAAAGATTATCGGGATGCTGACAACAGTCTTTGGCGGGATTTCACACAGTCCGGTTTCTATCCTATATATACTGTCTGCCGGAATATCTGTTACCACGATCATTTCTTTCTTAACTGCCGTCTGGCCCGGAATACCTTCGTCCGGATCGAATTCCTGCTCGGAAACCACTTTTTTCGCACCATTAGTGGCAAACGGTACAAGCACCTTGCGATCAGGGTCATATAGATAGACCACACCAAGCGGTGAATTTGTATATTCCATAAGATTGCCAAGACCTTCTCTTAAGATCGTATCCAGGTCTATGGTGCTGCCTAAACATGTAAGTATATCAGTATATGCAGCCGACTGCTTCTGCTGTGCTTCAAGGTAAATAGCCTGTTCCCGAAGTGATTCGTTTAGCTGGTGAAGCTCTTCGTTTGATTCCAGGGCTTTTTCATCCCGCATTTCAAGTGAATCCGCCATATAGTTGAAGGATTCTGCCATTTCACTTACTTCATCATTGGTCTCTATCTCTACTTTTTTATATC
>CBDUUM010000184.1:0-2747 GCA_965370445.1 uncultured Methanosarcinales archaeon | reverse complement strand
ACAAAATCCCCCATTCTGTCGGATTTTCTTGACTGAAGCTTCGAAGAAGCTGAAGATTAGAAAATGTGAACGGAGTGAGCATTTTCAATACATCAAGTTATACTTGATATACTATGAAAAACGGGAGCATTCAACTCCTGCTGGTTATTACCTTGAAAATATGGACAACTTTAAAAAAAACCAAAGTTGTGGATAAACTTTTTATTCATAGGTAATGTATTTAGAATGATGAATCTAAACAAAGTCACTGAACCAATAGAGATCAGCAATATTGTGATACCTAATCGCATCGTTTTTCCTGCATTCCAGACAAATTTTGCAACACCGGATGGATTTGTTACCGAAAGACTAACAAGGATGTATGAAAAAATTTCAAAAGGGGGCAGTGGCCTTATCATCACGGGCTGTGTGGCAGTCTCGGATGACGGAGTTCCCAATACAAATTGCCTGCGGATAAACAAAGATGAACATATCGGACCGCTCAGTGAACTTTTATCTATCATCAAGCAACATGGTGCAGTGCCGGCCGTCCAGTTAATCCATGCCGGAAGGCAGACTCTGTCTGTGATGACCGGGCATCCTATTGTAGCACCGTCCCCAATCCCCTGTCCGGTCATGAATGAAACACCCGAAGAACTGGATGAGGCCGGAATAAAAAGAATCCAGGATGACTTTGTAAATGCTGCTGTAAGGGCAAAAAAAGCAGGAGCCGAATTAATAGAACTCCACGGCGCATTTGGTTACCTGATAGGTGGGTTCCTTTCACCTTATTCAAATAAGCGCACTGATAAATATGGCAAAGACAAAACGTTATTTTTTACTGAAATAATTGAACGCGTAAAGAAAAACGTGGGCAGCACACCCGTATCCTGCCGTATCAGTGCTGATGAATTTGTTGAGGGTGGACTCACACTAAATGAGACCAGGGAAATTGCTCCCAAACTTGTTAAAGCAGGTGCCGATGTGATCAGTGTAGCTGCCGGGACATATATAAGCATGAACCATATGGCCCCATCTGAGGACATGGGTGAAGGAGTACATGTGAACCTTGCAGAAGGGATACGCAATGTGGTGGATGTACCAGTTATCTGTGTAGGAAATATCAGGACACTTGAATATGCCGACAGGATTATAGCAGAAAATAAGGCTGATCTTGTGGCTATTGGACGGCCGCAGTTGGCTGACCCGGACTTTTTCAACAAGTCTATTAACAAGCAGCAAATATCAGAATGTAACTACTGCGGCACATGCTTGTATTTCGCAATAGGCGCTGATTCAATGGCCTGTCCCCAGAATCCGGAGCTTTAATGGAATATGGTCAATGATGAAAGATCCAAACTAAGAGCATTAAACGAAATATCTTCGATAGATATTACTCTCGAATTTGACCGGATACTTGAAAGAATCCTGGATTTCACATGTAAAACAATGAATGCCCATTCAGGGACCATCATGCTGGTAGATGAAGCAGATGGTAAACTGGAGATGGTAGCTTCGTACAGGTTGGGACCGGATTATATCGAAAAAGTGAATAAAACAGCAGAAGAAGCAGGTGTACAACTAACATCAAGTCCCTCAGGTACTGTCCTGAAGACCGGGAAATATTATACTGTTCCCAATGTTTATGATGAGCCTAAAGTTAAGCCGTGGCTTCACCTGTCAAAAGAACTGGGCTTTTCTGCCCAGATTTTCGTGCCAATGAAACGGGGAATGAAGGTTATTGGATTGTTGAACGTTTACATGGCCGACCCCCATCACTTTACTGATGAAGAGATAGATTTCCTGACCATTGCTGCTTCACAGGCGGCATCAGTGGTCCAGAATGCCAGGATATGTACCAGATTAAAATATAATGTTTATGAGCTTAAACAGTATGAAGAACAACTTGAAGAGAAAATTAAAGAAGCTCATAAAGACCTATTTGACTCGGAAGCAAAATACCGGGAACTTTTCGACAACGCACAGGAAGGTATCTGTGTAACCGATATAAATGGTCGTTTTCTTTCAATTAATAAAACAGGACTTCAAATTTTTGGATGCACACCAGACCAGATAATCGGTACTGAATTCCTTGAATGGTTTTCAAAGGACAGCATTGATATTGCGCAAAGCACCCTGAAAAGATTTCAATCAGGGGAGATATCTGAACAACAGGTTATCAGGGAGATTATTCGCCCGAACAGGGAACACCGGTGGATAGAATTAAAGATCCGTGCGATCAGGGAATACGATAGAATAACCCGCTTCCATAGCATGATAAATGATATCACTGAAAAAAAGGACATGGAATTGAAACTAAGGTATTACAATGAAAGACTCAGGATGTCATATGAAAAACTGAAAATTGCGGAGGTCAAATACAGGGACCTGTTCGAAAATGCAAGTGACGGGATATACATTCATGATATTGATGGCTACTTTATTAAAATTAATAAAGCGGGTCTTGGAATGTTTGGCTGCCCTGGTGAAGAGATCATCGGCTCACACTTCTCAGAATGGTTTTCTCCTGTTAGTGTTGAGATGGTAAATGAGATCATAGATGATCTTGTTTCCGGAAAAAGTATTGACAAGCCTGCAATCCTGGAAGTGGTCAGGAAAAACGGGGAATTAAGACTTGGTGAGATAAAGGTCAAGCCTGTTAATTACGATGACAGGATCACTGAAATTTATGGTATTATCAGGGATGTCACAGAAAAAAACAGACTTGAACAGAAGCTTGCTGAATATCATGAGCAAATAGAACAGTC
>CBDUUM010000183.1:0-2794 GCA_965370445.1 uncultured Methanosarcinales archaeon | reverse complement strand
AACAAATACCTAATACCAACAACCAGATTTTTTCAGTACGTCCGTGCCATCAGCACCACAATATCGGTAGGCTTACCGCAAATGGGGCACGAACCATCACCCTTACCCAGTGCAGGGTCCTCAGGCTCACCCAATATGCCGGCACCAACGATCTCTTCCATCTCAAGCCCGCATTCCCGCTCCCCGCACCATGCAATACGTGCTATGCCTGTCCGGATATGATCCCTCACCTCATCCAGGTCAGTGCACAACCTGATACGATCATTTAATTCACTGGCAGCAATCTCGAACAGGCTATCGTGAATATCAATAAAAGCTCTATTGATCCCTGTCAGGATACTATCTAATGGGACGCTGGTCTTCTCACCATTTCGCAATGCAACAACTGCAGAATTGTTCTTTAAATCCCTTGGTCCTATCTCGATGCGTACAGGAACCCCTTTCATTTCCCATTTATAATACTTGGCACCCGGCCTGGCGTCACTATCGTCAATTACGACCCGCAGTCCGGACCGCTTTAACGTATCTGACACTTCGTTTACCGCTGTTATGACTTTCTTATCATCACCGAATACGATGGGGATTATTACAACCTGTACAGGTGCGACCTCTGGCGGCAACACCAGTCCCTTGTTGTCGCCATGAATGGATACCAGGGCCGCTATACACCGCTCACTGACACCATAACAGGTCTGGTGGGCCAGTATCTGCTCACCGTTAGCATCCTCGTACCTGATATCAAAGGTATTGGCAAAATTATCACCAAGGTGGTGGGCTGTACCCACCTGCAGGGTCTTACCATCAGGCATCAGTGCATCCACTGCCATGGTATAGTCTGCACCAGGGAACTTATCCCAGTCAGGCCGCTTGCTCACCACAGTGGGTACAGCGAGCCGATCATAGAACTCCTGGTATATGCGGGTAGCCTTCCTGACCTGGGCGGCTGCATCGTCCCATGTGGCATGAACGGTATGTGCCTCCTTAAAGGATGTGATCTCGCGCAGGCGGATGAGGGGGCGCGTATGTTTGGTCTCGTAACGGAAGGTATTGACTATCTGGTAGATAAGCAGCGGCAGATCAGCATGGGAGCGCACCCAGAGTTTGTACATTGGATAAATAGCAGTCTCACTTGTGGGGCGTAGTGCCAGTTTCACATCCAGCGGATCAGTGCCGCCGTGTGTGACCCAGTATACCTCATCCTCAAAGCCTTTGATATGCTCAGCCTCTTTCATGAACTCATGTTCAGGGATAAGCAAGGGGAACATAGCCTCAAGGTGCCCGGTATTATCAAGGAGTTCACGCATAATGGAATATACCCTGGAGCGAATGGAAAAACCAAAAGGGTTCCACACATACAGCCCCTTGACAGGGTAGCGCACGTCCATGATCTCAGCTATCCGGAGCAGTTCATTGTACCATTCGCTAAAGTCTGACTTGGGAGGAAGGGATTTTGATTCTTCAGCAGGCTTTGCACTATCGGATGAAATGGAGAGGTCGGTCATAGTAGGAGTCTTGATGGTAAAGGAAATAATATTCTTTTCGGTTATTACCAGACCGTGTAACTTGCTTTTAGTTCCATTTCCCTTACGAGTTTCTGGTAATTGTTCAATGTAGGCCCATCCCATTCATAATCAAAATCCTGGAACTTTTTACTCAACTTGTCCATCTCTTCCTTGGTCAGGTTCTTTTTCAATGGCCTGAATATCTCTTCATCCTCATTCAAGTAGAGAGGGCGCACGTTTCTGACGAACTCCCGGATATTTTTCATAATCCTTATTTTAGCATCCATATCCCCATTTGAGTAATCTTCCACAGAATCGATTATTGTGGCAAGTAACTTGTCATTTTCTCTATACCGGGTAATGTAAGATTGGATCAATTCTTTTACATCATTTTTCCCGATCTCTTCCAAAAATGGTAACAAAATATCTTTTTCTTTTCCATAATGGTATTCATCATTGCATTCAAGTAACATGCCAATGTTTCCCAGGATCATATCAGAGGATATAGTTCTTTGTTCTTCAATACCCTCAGCTAATTTTTCCATTACATCCATTACCCTTTCTATTATTCTATGCTCATCAATTAACTGTGTGATAGGGTCGCTCTTTTTGTTTAATATAATAATAATCACCTTTGAATGGTCTATATTGCTCCATGTAAAGACACAGACTAATATAAATGTATAGGCCATTTATCTGCTATGGAAAGATATTTTGATTAAATTACATTTTATCAGGGTATTGCTTTATTGATTAGGATTTTATATCTTTATCCCGTTTGGTAGTTATAAACATCCGGAGGATATCTATTGTTTGAGAATATTGTAGCACCTGGCGGTTATTTTAGCATATTCATAATATCTCTCGTTGCCAGCAGCCTGCTTCCCATATTCCTTGAACCTATGGTGGCAGGTCTGCCTGCCCTGGGTTTTCCATTATTCCCTACCGTAGTCATAGTATCGGCAGGCGCTACCTTCGGAAGCCTGACCACATATTACCTGGGGAGGGGAAGTGAGGCCATTGCCGGGCGGTTCAATAAAGGTGGGATAGGGGAGCGAATTCACGGGTGGTTCACGCTGCATGAATGGGTAGGTATTACAGTAGTATTCCTGGGCGCACTAACCCCGTTTCCCTTTGAGGTGGTCACATTTGTGGCAGGATTCTCCCGCTTTCCTGTGCGGTTATATACATTGGGGTGTTTTATTGGAAAATTGTTAAAGTTTGCTGTTTTTATGCTGTTCGGCAATGCAGTGCTTTCTTATTTTATCTGAACTATCTTTAACTGGACTATC